>NZ_JAVRHI010000569.1:0-9915 GCF_034105845.1 Streptomyces sp. CRN 30
ACCACACGCATGCGCATCCCCGTTCCCGTTCCCGCAGTTCCTGGCCTCGGCCGGTGATTCTGCGGGACGACCGGGGCCTTGCCGCAAGCCCCCCGGTGCGCTATAAGTTGAGAGTGGCAAGGAGCGGATGACCTCCTTGCCTTTCTCTTTTCCTCCTCGCCCTACACCACCCCCGCCCCCACCTCCGCACCCGGCACGGCGTCCAACAGCCGCCGTGTGTATAGGTGTTCAGGCGTGCCGAGCACCTTCTCCACCGCTCCCTGCTCCACCACACGTCCTTCCTTCATCACCACCACCTCGTGGGCGACCTCCCGGACCACCGCGAGGTCGTGGGAGATGAAGAGGTAGCTGACGCCGAGGTCGTCCTGAAGGGTGCGCAGGAGGGTGAGCACCTGGTCCTGCACGAGGACGTCGAGCGCGGAGACGGGCTCGTCGCAGACGACCAGGGAGGGGGAGAGGGCCAGGGCGCGGGCGATGGCGACGCGCTGACGCTGGCCGCCGGAGAGCTCGCCCGGGTGGCGGTGAGCCGTGCCGGCGGGCAGGGCCACCTGGTCCAGGAGCTCCGTCACACGGGTGCGGCGCCCGGTCCGGTCGCCCACTCCGAACACCGTGAGGGGCTCGGTGATCAGCTGCTCGACCGTGAACATCGGGTCGAGCGAGGCGTACGGGTCCTGGAACACCGGCTGCATGGCGCGGCGGGCCGCGCGGCGGGCGGCGCCCCGGGCGGCCCCGGCGCCCGCGACCGTAGTGCCGTCGAGGGTGATGGTGCCGTCGGTGGGCGCGAGCAGGCCCAGGACCATGCGGGCCGTCGTCGTCTTGCCCGAGCCGGACTCGCCCACCACCGCGGTGGTCCGGCCCCGCCCCACCGTGAACGACACCTCGTCCACCGCCTTGAACGGCGCGGACCCGCGCGCGATCCGGTACTCCTTGCTCACGCGCTCGACCGTGAGCAGGGGTTCCGGGTCCGGAGCGGGTGTACGGGGGCGGAACCCGGCGTGGAGGGAAGGAGCCGCCGCCACCAGGCGGCGGGTGTACTCGTGGGTCGGGGCGGTGAGGACCTGGCGGGCGGGGCCCGTCTCGGCCACCTCGCCCTGGGCCATCACCACGACCCGGTCGGCCCGTTCGGCGGCCAGCCCGAGGTCGTGGGTGATGAGGAGGAGGGCGGTGCCCAGGTCCCGGGTGAGGGACTGCAGGTGGTCGAGGATCTGCTGCTGGACCGTCACGTCCAGCGCCGACGTCGGCTCGTCCGCGATCAGCAGGTCCGGGCGGCAGGCCAGACCGATGGCGATCAGTACGCGCTGGCGCTGCCCGCCGGAGAGTTCGTGCGGGTACTGCCGGGCGCGCCGCCCGGGCTCGGGCAGGCCCGCCCGGGCGAGGAGTTCCACGGCGCGGTCGGCCGCCGTGCGCCGGTCGGCCAGGCCGTGGGTGCGCAGGGTCTCGGCGACCTGGCGGCCCACTCGGGCGGCCGGGTTGAGGTTGGTCATCGGGTCCTGCGGAACCAGGCCCACCACCCGCCCGCGCAACTGCCGCAGCCGCTTCTCGGGAGCGTGCGTGATGTCCTCGCCGGCCAGGCGGATCGAGCCGTCCGTGATGCGGGCGGAGCCGGGCAGCAGGCCCATGACGGCGTGGGCGAGGGTCGACTTGCCGGAGCCGGACTGGCCCACCACGGCCACGCGTTCGCCCGGCGCCACGGTGAGGTCCGCGCCGCGTACGGCGGGGTTGCCGCCGAAGGCCACGCACAGGTTCTCCACGTGCAGCAGCGGCGCGTCCGAGGTGCTCACGGACGGGGGTATCGTCGTCATCGCCGGCCTCCATAAGACTTCGTCTTGGGGTCGAGGGCGTCGCGCAGGGCGTCGCCGAAGAGGTTGAAGCCCAGGCAGATCAGGGCGATCGCGACACCGGGGAAGACACCTGGCCACGGGGTGCGCATCAGGTAGTTCTGGGCGTCGGCGAGCATGATGCCGAGGCTCGGGTCGGGGGGCTGGATGCCGAGCCCGAGGAAGGAGAGGACGGCCTCGCCGAGGACCGCCGCCGGCATGATCACTGTTGCCTGGACGATGATCGCGGAGAGCGCGTTGGGCAGGATGTGCCGGCCGAGGACGCGAACCGGCCCGGCGTCCATGGCGTGCGCGGCGAGCACGAAGTCGGCGCCGGCCAGCCGCAGCGTCTCGGCGCGTACGACGCGGATCATGGCGGGGACGTGGGCGATGCCGATGGCGACGGCCGCGTTGGCGAGGCCACCCCCGTTGATGGCGGCGAGGCCCACGGCGAGGATCAGGAACGGAAAGGCGAGCATCAGGTCGGCGAACCGGGACACCAGGGTGTCCAGCCACCGCCAGTACCCGGCGAGCAGCCCGAGCGGCACGCCGACCGCCACGGCCAGCAGCACCGCCAGCGCGCCCACCTGGAGCGAGGCGCGGGCGCCGTACAGCATGCGGGAGAGGATGTCGCGGCCGAGGTCGTCGGTGCCCAGGGCGAACCCGACGGTGGCGGGCTGCTGGAACGGGGTGCGGAAGTGCACCTCGGTGGGCGGGTACGGCGCCAGCCACGGGGCGAACACCCCGGCGACCAGCACGATCAGCAGGAGCACGGCGCCGGCGACGCCCATCGGGTCGCGCAGCAGCCTGCGCAGGATCCGGCCGCGGGACCGGCCGTCCGCGGCCGGCGCCGCCGTGGTGGTGCCCGGGGTGAGCGGGGTCTGCGTCACGGTGGTCATCGGGTCCTCCCGGAGATTCGTATACGCGGGTCGATCACCGTGTAGAGGACGTCGACGAGCAGGTTGATGACGATGTAGGCGCCGGTGATCACCAGGACCACGGCCTGGATCACCGGGTAGTCGCGGCTGAACACCGAGTCGAGGGTGAGCTTGCCGACGCCGGGCAGCGTGAAGATCCGCTCGGTGACGACGGCGCCGCCGATCAGGCCGCCCAGTTCCAGGCCGACGACGGTGACCACGACGACCAGGCTGTTGCGCAGCCCGCAGCGGAAGACGACCGCGGGGCCGCCGAGGCCCTTGGCGCGGGCGGTGCGGACGAAGTCGGCGGTGAGGGAGCCGACCATGGAACCCCGGGTCTGGCGCATGACGACGGCCGAGTGCGCGAGGCCCAGGATCAGCGCGGGCAGGGTGAGGTGGTACAGGCCGCGCAACGGGTCGTCGAGCGGCGAGACGTACCCGGAGGCGGGGAACCAGCCGAGGTTCACCGACAGGTAGAGCACGGCGAGGATGCCGAGCCAAAAGGTCGGCACGGACAGGGCGGTGAGCGAGAAGCCGTTCGCCACCCACTCCGGCCAGCGGCCGCGGAAGACGGCGGCCAGCACCCCGGCCGTCACCCCGAGCAGGACGGCGATCGCCATGGCGTACAGGGCGAGCTGGACGGTCACCGGCAGGGTGGCGCCGATCAGGTCGACGACGGGCGTGCCGGTGCGGACGGATTCGCCGAAGTCCCCGGTCAGGGCGTTCCCGGCGAATTTCAGGTACTGCATCACCAGCGGCTGGTCCAGACCGAGTTCGGCGCGGACGGCGGCGATGGTGGCGGGGGCGGCCTCCTCGCCGGCCATGGTGGTCGCCGGGTCCCCGGGCAGTGCGCGGACGCCGAGGAAGACGACGACGGAGGCGAGGACGAGGGTGAGGGCCGACTGCCAGAGCCGGTTCCCGAGGTAGCGGAGCATGATCTCTCAGCCCTCCTTCCCGGCCGCGCGGTAGGCGGCCCTGCCGAGCCGGACCACGCCGTCGGAGTAGACCTGGACGCCGGCCAGGGAGGTGGAGACGGCGGTCAGGTAGCGCTGGCGGTAGGTGTAGACGAGAGGGTTCTCGCGCTGGATCACTTCGACGGCCTCGCCGTACAGGGCGGTGCGTTCGGCGGTGTCGGTGCTGCGCGAGGCGCGGGCGAGCAGGTCGTCCAGCTGCTGCGAGGAGAAGCCGCCGTAGTTGGCCGACGAACCGGTGGCGAGGAAGCGGGAGGTGTTGGCGTCCGGGTCGATGCGGCCGGACCAGCCGAGCAGCACCAGCTCGAAGGTGCCGCGCTTCTGCACGTCGAGGAGGGTGGAGTACTCGACCGGCACGATGCGCAGGTCGAAGCCGCCCTCGGCGATGCTGGCCCGGAGGGCCTGGGCGTAACGGAGCTGGTCCTGGGAGTTGGAGACCTGGATGGTGACGCGGTACGGGGTGTCGACGCCGGCCTCGGCGAGGAGGCGGCGCGAGCGGGCGGGGTCGTACGGGGAACAGGCACCGCTCGCGTCGGAGGCGTAGGTGCTCTGCGGGGCGATGGGCGAACAGGCCGTCTCGTACCAGCTGTTGAAGGCCGTGTCGGCGAGCGCGCCGCGGTCGACGGAGGCGGCGAAGGCCTCCCGCACCCTGCGGTCGCTCGCGATCGGGGTGTCGATGCGCCCGGTCGGCTCGCCCACGCCGTTCACGTTGCCGGTGTTGATGGTGACGCCCGTGTACCCGAGCGACCCGGACTGCAGCAGGGTGAGGCCGGACTCCTTCCGTAGGGCGTCCACGTCCTGCGGCGAGATGGCGTCGGCGACCTGAATGTCACCGGAGCGCAGGTTGGCGGCACGGATGTTGGCGTCCGGCATGATCCGGTAGGTGATGGAGTCGAGGCGGACGTCGTCGGCGTCGTAGTAGAGCGGGTCGCGGGTGACCGTGATCGACGTCTGGGGGACACGCTCGACGAACTTGAACGGGCCGACGCAGACCGGGTGGTCGCCGAAGTCGTCACCCGTCGCGGCCAGCGCCTTCGGCGACATGATCATGCCGGCGCGGTCGGCGAGCGCGGCGGTGAGCGGCGCGAAGGGCGTCTTGTAGCGGACCACGACGGTACGGGCGTCGGGCGCCCGCACGCTGTCGACCGGACCCATCTCGGAGGAGCGCTGCGAGGTGGGCAGGGTGAGGTGGCGCTCCAGGCTGGTGCGGACGGCGGCGGCGTCGAACGGGGTGCCGTCCGCGAAGGTGATTCCGTCGCGGACCGGGATGGTCACGGTGCGGCCGTCGGCGCTGATGTCCGGCAGCGCGGCGGCCAGCTGGGGGACGACCTGCCCCTCGTCGTCGAGGTCGTAGAGCTTCTCGCAGATCGTGCTCATCACGTAGCGCGTGTAGAGGGAGCTGGAGGTGGTGGGGTCCAGGCGGTCCGGTTCGGAGGACAGGCCCATCGTCACCCGGCCGCCGGAGCGGACCGGCTGGTCCCCGACCGGGGTGCCGTAGGCCTCGGCCCGGCGGGCGGGCGCGGTGACGGCCTGGACGGGGACGCAGCCCGAGAGGACAGTTGCGGCCAGGAGGGCGGACACGGCTGCGGGAATGCGCCGGGACATTCCGCTCGGGGACTTCGAGAATTGCCGGGACTTCAAGAACTGCAGGGACTTCAAGAACTGCACGGGGGCTCCAACTCGGCGCACGGCTCCTTCGTCAGGATTTCCCGTACGCTATCCCCGGAGGCCCCCGTGAACTATTTCCACTGCATTAAGAAACGGGAATTTCCGTGTGCCGCGGAGTTCACCGCCCGACGGCATACCCCTGCATCATGCGCGGATTCGCCGCGGCCGACAGTACACCCGTCTCCGGATCGCGGGCCACCGCGCACAGACGCCCCTCCGACCAGGGGTTATTCACTGTGACGCGGTGTCCGCGGCGACGCAACTCCGCCACCACGGGGTCGCCGACACGGGATTCCACAGTGATCGTCCCGGGATTCATGGCGCGCGGATAGAAGGAAGAAGGGAATCCTTCCGTGTGCCAGTTGGGGGCGTCGATCGCGCCCTGCAGATCGTAACCGCCGCGGAATTTTTCGCGCAGGGCCACGGCCAGCAGGAAATGCAGGCTCCACTGGTCCTGCTGATCGCCGCCAGGAGTGCCGAAGGCGAGTACCGGAACACCGTCGCGCAGGGCCAGGGACGGGGTCAGGGTGGTGCGTGGGCGGCGGCCGGGCGACAGCGAGTTCGGCAGGCCCGGCTCCAGCCAGGTCATCTGCAGCCGGGTGCCCAGCGGGAAGCCCAGGCCGGGCACGACGGGGTTGGACTGCAGCCAGCCGCCGCTGGGCGTCGCCGAGATCATGTTGCCCCAGCGGTCGACGACGTCGAGGTGGCAGGTGTCGCCCCGGGTGGCGCCGTCGCGGGCCACGGTCGGCTCGCCGGCCCCCGGAGCGGCGGGCACCACCGGATCCGCCTGCCCCGAGGCACGCTTGGGCAGCCGGGGCGAACGCCCGTCGGGGCTGCCGGGCCGCAGTTCGTACGACGCGTTCCCGGCTTCGACCAGCGCCCGCCGCTCCGCGTTGTACTCCGGCGACAGCAGCGTCCGCAGCGGCACGTCGGCGCCCTCCGCGTCGCCGTACCAGGCCTCGCGGTCGGCCATCGCGAGCTTGGTGCCCTCGACGAGGGTGTGCACGTACTCGGCGCTCCCGTACGCCGCACCGCTCCCGGCGGTCCCGAAGTCGTCGTTCAGCAGGGCGAGTTGCTGGAGCAGCGCCGGGCCCTGGCTCCACGGGCCGGCCTTGGCCACGGTCCAGCCGTTCCAGTCGTGGGTGACCGGCTCTTCGTAGTGCGCGGCGAACCCGGCCAGGTCGTCACCGGTGAGGGTGCCCGCGTGCCGCTCGCCGGAGGTGTCCATGACGGGCCGGGCGGCGAACTCGGCGAGCGCCTCGGCTATGAAGCCCTCCCGCCACACCCGGCGCGCCGCCTCGATCTCCGCCTCCCTGCGCCCCGTGCCGGCACCGTCCGGGACGGCGGCCCCCGCCTCGGCGAGCAGGCGCCGCCAGGTCGCCGCCAGCGCGGGGTTCTTCAGCAGGCTGCCCGGCGCGGGTGAGCGGCCGCCGGGCAGATACACCTCGGCCGAGGTGGTCCACTCGGCCTCGAACAGCTCCCGCACCGTCTCGACCGTCCCGCCGACCCGCTCGACCACCGGGTGCCCGTGCTCGGCGTAGCCGATGGCGTACTTCAGCACGTCCGCCAGGCCCTTCGTGCCGTGGTCGCGCAGCAGCAGCATCCACGCGTCGAACGCGCCGGGCACGGCGGCGGCCAGCGGACCGGTGCCGGGGACGAGCTCCAGGCCGAGCGAGGTGTAGTGCGCGATGCTCGCCCCGGCGGGCGCGGGCCCCTGCCCGCACAGCACCCGGGGCCCGCGCCCGGCCGGGGCCAGGATGATCGGCACCTCGCCGGCGGGACCGTTGAGGTGCGGTTCCACGACGTGCAGCACGAAGGCCGCCGCCACCGCGGCGTCGAACGCGTTGCCGTCATCCTCCAGTACGGCCATGGCGACGGAGGAGGCCAGCCAGTGCGTGGACGAGGCCATGCCGAAAGTGCCCTGCAGCGTGGGGCGTGTGGTGAACATGGCGCGAGTAAACCCGCACGGCACGCGTACGTCCAAGACATGTATGACACTGTCGAGATAGCGAACAGCTATGGATGCGGGCGCGCGTCGCCGTCAGTACGACCGTCGAGGAGCGACCTCTTGGAACGCCGTCAGCTCGAGTACTTCGTGGCGATCGTCGAGCACGGCGGCTTCACCGCCGCCGCCCGGGCGCTGCACGTCGCCCAGCCCTCCCTGTCCCGGGCCGTCGGCAACCTGGAGCGCGACCTCGGCGTCACCCTCTTCCACCGGGTCGGCCGCCGGGCGGTGCTCAGCACCGCGGGCGAGGCGCTGGCGGAGCGGGCGCGACTGGTCCTCCGGGACTTCCAGGCGCTGCGGGCGGCGGCCCGCGCGCTCGGCGAGGGCCCGGTCGGCCGGGTCGACGTCGCGGCCACCTCGTCCTCCGGTCTGGAGCCGGTCGTGGGCGTCGTCGCCGAGCTGCGCGAGCGGCACCCCGGGGTCACCGTCAGCGTCTCCTCGGCCGGGTCGGCCGCCGAAGTGGTCACCATGGTGGCGCAGGGCCGCTGCGAGGCGGGCGTCTGTGGCAGCCCCGTGCGGCCCACCGGGCCCGGGCTGACCGCCCACTACCTGCGGGACGAGGAGTTCCTGCTGGTACTGCCGCCGGGCACCGTCCTGGACGGCGCCGGCCCGGCCGTGCGGCCCGGGGAACTGCGCGGAATGCGCTTCGTCACCACCGGGCCGACCACGGCCGTACGGGCACTGTTCGACCGCTTCTCGGCCACCGTGGGCGACCTCGCCGTGGCCGCGGAGGTGGCCGACCGCAGCATGGTGCTGCCGATGGTGCTTGAGGGCATCGGCGCGGCGCTCATGCCCGACGGCTGGGCCGACCTCGCACGGCGCGCGGGCGCCGCCGTCCATTCCTTCGCACCGCCCGAACGGATCGCCCAGTGGCTCGTCCACCGCGAGGGCCAGGTCACCCCCGCCACCCGGGCGTTCCTCGACACGACCCTCGCACGGGCGGCGGACCGGGCGCCCGGCCCCGGGTGAAACGCGTGCACGGGTCCGGTACTCCCGTCGCCGTACGTGCCCGGGCCGCCGTCAGCCGCGCCCCCGGCCGCGGTACAGGGGCAGCGGCCCGTCCAGCTCGACGGCCAGGACCGTCGCGTGGTCGTCGACGTCCGCGGCGGCCGGTGCGTCGATCCACGTCGGGCCCGGCACACCGTCCAGTCCGGGATCCGTGCTGTGGGCGAGCACGGTTCCCGGCCCGACGACGGTCACCCGCTCGACGCGGTTCACCAGACCGCGCAGGGAGACGACCTCGCGCGGTACGTCCAGGCAGAACAGGTAGAGGGTGCGGCCGTCCGCCGAGAGGGTGCTGGGGCCGTAGTGGTGCCCGGGCGGCAGCCCGGCGACCGTGCCGTGGACGGCGGCGCCGCGCCGGGCGATCCAGGCGCCGAGGCCCTCCAGCCGGGCGACCGCCTCGGCCGGGAAGGCGCCGTCGCCCCGGGGGCCCACGGCCAGCAGCAGGTTCCCGCCCATGCCGATCGTCTCGCTGAAGTAGCGCACCAGCTTCGTGACCGACTTGTAGCGGTGGTCGTCGGGGCGGTGGCTCCAGGAGTCGTTCAGGGGGCAGGGCGAGTTCCCACGGCCCGTCGGGGGCCGTCACGGGAACGCCCCGCTCCGGGGTGGCGTAGTCGCCGTGGCCGAGCAGGCGGCCGTTGAGGACGGTGTCGGGATTCTCGGTCAGGACGCGGTCGGCGATCTCGTCCGTGCCCCACTGCTCGGCGCTGCGTTCCCACTCGCCGTCGAACCAGAACAGGTCCGGCCGGAACCGGCGCGCCAGCTCGGTCACCTGCCCGTGCAGGCGGTGGCGGTAGCGCCGCCACGCGTCCGGGTCCTCCTCGCCGTCCGCCGGGACGACGTAGGGGCTGGTGAGGGCGGACTCGACGGTAATGGCGCTGCCGGGATCGGAGTGCACGACGCTGGCGTAGTCGGGGTGGTTCCAGTCGCTGAGGCTGTAGTAGAAGCCGACCCTCAGGCCGCGGGCGCGCAGCGCCTGCACGTAGCCGCTCACGAGGTCCCGTCGGGCCGGTGCGTGCCGCACCGTGTCCGGTCCGCCGTGGGCGGTGTCCCAGAGGGACACGCCGTCGTGGTGCCTGGTGGTGAGGACGGCGTACCCGGCCCCCGCCCGGGAGAACAGGCCGGCCCACGCCTCGGGGTCGTAGGCGTCGGCGGTGAAGCGCTCCAGCTGGGCCATGTACCGTTCGTGGCCGACGTCGCCCCGGTAGAAGGACCACGACTCCTCCACGCCGTCCACGGCGTAGATCCCGTAGTGGACGAGGATCCCGAGTCTGGCCTCTCGGAACCAGGGCTGCATCGGCATCGGGCTGCTCCTCCGCACGTCGGTCGCCGGGGCGGCCGGTCGCTGAGTTCTGCCCGCGGGCCCACCGGACAACGCCTGGCGACGTCCGACAACGCGACATGCCGCCCCGCGTCGGGACGCGGGGGCGGCATGTCACGGGACGACGGTGTGCGAGGCGGTCTTCCTCACTGCTGGTCGGGGTGCTCCCCGGGGCCGTCGAGCTGCGGGGACAGCGGCGTGGGCGACAGGTCGG
>NZ_JAVRHI010000570.1:0-7182 GCF_034105845.1 Streptomyces sp. CRN 30
CGGCCAGGGCGACAACGCCGGCGAGCAGGTCGCCGGGGCGCAGTCGCCGGCGCAGCGCGGCGAGGTAGGCTCCGGCGCCGGCCGGGCGGTCCTCCCCCGCGCCGCGCAGCACCGCGCACGCCGTGGAGAGGGCGGCCGGGACGGTCACCAGCGGCAGACAGACCACGGCGGTGACCACTCCGACGCCGAGGATGTCGGCGAAGAGGGTCATCCGGGGTCCGAAGAGTTCGCCCGGCTCCCGGGCGGGTGCCCCGCTCACCGGCTCATCCCTTCAGTCCCGAGCTGGCCATGCCCTCCACCAGGAACCGCTGGAAGGCGAGGAAGAACAGCACGATCGGCAGCAGCGCCAGCACCGACATCGCGAACATCGGGCCGAACGCCGAGGTGCTGGAGGAGTCCACGAACGAGCGGAGCGCGAGGGTGAGGGTGAACTTGCCCGGGTCGAACAGGTAGATGAGCTGGGTGAAGAAGTCGTTCCACGTCCAGATGAAGGTGAAGATGGCGGTGGTGATGAGCGCGGGCCGGGTGAGCGGGAGCACGATCCTGGCGAAGCTGCGGAACGGTCCGCAGCCGTCGATCCGCGCCGCCTCCTCCAGTTCGCGGGGCAGGCCGCGCATGAACTGCACGATGAGGAAGACGAAGAACGCCTCGGTGGCGAGGAACTTCGGCAGGATCAGCGGCCAGTAGGTGTCCACCAGGCCGAGCCGGTTGAAGATGATGTACTGCGGGATCAGCACCGCGTGGTGCGGCAGCATGATCGTGGCGATCATGAAGGCGAACAGCGGTCCGCGCAGCCGGAAGCGGAGCCGGGCGAAGGCGTAGGCGGCGAGCGAACAGGACAGGACGTTGCCGAGGACCGCGCCGCCCGCGATCAGCAGCGAGTTGGCCAGCAGCCGCCAGATCGACACGTCGTTGACGCCGTCCAGGGCGGTGGAGTAGTTCGACCACTCCAGGGTGCTCGGCAGCAGGTCGAGACCGGCGATGACCTCGTCGGCCGGTTTGAGGGAGGTGGCGAGCAGCCACGCCAGCGGATACAGCATGACCAGCAGCGCGGCGAGGCAGCCCAGGTGCAGGGCGATCCGGCCCCGGCGGGCCCGGGTGCGGGTGCGGGCGGTGACGGGTGCGGTCATCGGGTTCCTCCCTCGTCGGACGCGTAGAAGACCCAGGAGCGCGAGGTGCGGAAGAGCACCAGCGTGACGGCGCCGATGGCGAGCAGCAGCACCCAGGCCATGGCGGAGGCGTAGCCCATGTGGGAGGCGACGAAGCCGCGGTCGTAGAGGTAGAGGGTGTAGAAGAGCGTGGAGTCGGCGGGGCCGCCCTTGCCGCCGCTGACGGCGAAGGCGGGGGTGAAGACCTGGAACGCCTGGATGGTCTGGAGCACCAGGTTGAAGAAGAGGACCGGCGAGAGCATGGGGAGGGTGACGGAGCGGAACCGGCGCCACGCGCCGGCGCCGTCCACGGCCGCCGCCTCGTACAGTTCGCCGGCGATCTGCTGGAGGCCGGCGAGGAAGATGACCATCGGGGCGCCGAACTGCCAGACGGTCAGCAGGGCCACGGCCAGCAGCGCCCAGCCGGGCCGGTTGACCCAGCCGCCGGTGCCGAGCAGCTTGTCGACGGTGCCGCCGTCGTTGAACACCGCCCGCCAGACCAGCGCGATCGACATGGACGCGCCGAGGAGGGAGGGGGCGTAGAAGGCGGAGCGGTAGAAGCCCCGGCCGCGTCGCACGCGCTTCAGGGCGAGGGCCACGGCGAGGGCCAGGGCGAGCTGGAGGGGGACGGCGATCGCGACGTAGGTGAGGGTCGCGGTGACCGAGCGCCAGTAGCGGGGGTCCTCGGTGAACATCTGCGTGTAGTTGCGCAGGCCCACCCAGTGCGGCGGGTCGAAGAGGTCGTAGTCGGTGAACGACAGGTACAGCGACACGGCCATCGGCAGCAGCGTCAGGACGGTCGCGCCGAGCACCCACGGGGAGAGGAACACCCAGGCGGCGCCCTCCCGTCGGCGTACCGGCGGGCGCTTCGGCGGTGCGGCGGTCCCCGCGGCGCGGGTGGTGGACGTCGGCGTGTCGGTGGTGGTCATGACCTCAGTTCCGCCTTCGCCTCGGTGACGTAGTCCTCCGCCGCCTCGCGCGGTGACATCCGCTCGTAGGAGACCTGGTCGTAGTCGCGGGCGAAGGTGGTCTGCAGGGCGTTGTCGCCGGACGGCGGCGCCTGCGGCGGGTCGTCGAGGGTGCCCTCCAGGGAGGTCTGGAACGCCGCGATGGTCCGGTCGAACTCCGTGAGCCGCGGTTCGGTCTCCTCGCGGACGGACTCGTTGACGGGGATGCTGCGGGTGGCGCCGAGGATCTTCCCCGCCTCCACGTCGTTGACCATGAAGTCGATCAGCCGGGCCGCCTCCTCCGGGTGGGCGGTGCCGGCGGAGACCCCGAGGAACATCGACGGCTTGAAGTACTGGCCGGGGGTGCCGTCCGCGCCGGACGGCACGGTGGCGAGGGCGACGCCGCCCGCCACCAGCGTGAGGTAACCGCTGGCCGGGGCGTCCCAGTTGAAGTCGGCGATCGCCTTGCCGCGGCCCAGCGGGGTGTTCTCCACCGAGCCGTCGAGCTGGGTGGTCTGCTCGGCGGGCGAGACCGCGCCCTCGCGGCGCAGCCCGTCGGTGAAGGTCCACCAGCGGGTGAGGTCGTCGGCGGTGAAGCCGAGGCCGCCGTCCTCGGTGTAGAGGGACTTGCCCTGCCCGCGCAGCCACATCTCGAAGACGTCCTCGCTCTGGCCGGGGTCGGTGGCGCCGGGCCGGCCGGTGCGCTCCGCCAGCAGCCGCATGGCGTCGGCCCACTCGTCCCAGGTCCAGTCCGCCGCCGGCAGCGGGACGCCGGACTCCTTCCAGGCCGCGACGTCGTACACCAGCGTCTCGGTGCCGCGGCCCTGCGGGACGGCGTACTGGGTGCCGTCCACCCGGCCGGTGGCGAGGAGTCCCGGTTCGATGCCGGAGGTGCGCAGCGCGTCCTGCTCCGCCGCGAGGTCGAGGAGGACGCCACCGGAGGCGTACTGGTCGATCTGTCGGTAGTCGAGCTGCATCACGTCGGGGGCGTCGCCGCCGGCGGCCTGGGTGGCGAGTTTCTGCTTGTAGGCGTCGTAGCCGGAGAACGACGTCTGTACGTCGATGTCCGGGTGCGCCTTCTCGAAGAGCGCGAGGGCGCGTTCGGTGCGGTCGGCGCGGTCGGGGTTGCCCCACCAGGTGTAGCGCAGCACCGCCTTGCCGCCGCCCGCCGTGTCCCCGCCTCCCGAGCAGCCGGCCAGTACGGCGCAGAGCGCGAGCGCGGCGGCCGACGCGCGCACCACCGCCGTCCTGGGTCGCCGTGTCCTGGGTCGCCGTGATGTGAGTCGCCGTGTCCTGGGTCGCCGCGAGCTGTGTCGTCGCATCCGGGGGTCACTCCTCGTACGGCAGCGGTCCGGGCTTCTTCTCCTCGTACGGCAGCGTCGTCCCCGGCAGCGCGTACTCGTCGCGGCGGCCGCACATGCCGTAGCCGCCGAGCCGGGTGGGACGGGTCTCGTGGGCGGTGGCCGCGTCGAGGTGGGCGGTGTCGCCCGCCTCCAGCGCGTCGAGCCGGCCGCCGGTGCGGGTCGCGGCGGCCAGCGCCCCGGCCCGCCACAGCGCGCGCCAGGCCGGCACCTTGTCGCGCACCAGCCGGGCGGCGGCCCTCTGGAAGTCACGGAACGGGCCGGGGTCGCCCGCGAGCAGCGCCTCGCGCAGCGGCAGGTAACCCTCGACGGCGAGGTCCCGGCGGCGCCGGGCGGCGGTCTCCGTCTCCGGTCCGCCGCCCGGGGGCAGACTCGCGGCGGCGGCGTACGCCTCCGGGTCGGCGAGCACCTCGGGCGGGAAGGTGAAGACGGCGTCGCCCGCCTCGGGCAGGCCGCTGTTCTGCATGAGCACCGTGACGCGCAGGCCGCCGCCCTGCACCATGCGGTGCACGGTGCCGGGGGTGAACCAGGCGACGGTGCCGGGCTCCAGCGGGATGTCGCGGAAGCCGTCGGGGCTGAGGGTCTGCACCGCGCCCCGGCCGCCGGTGACGACGTACGCCTCCGTGCACACCAGGTGCAGATGGGGGCTGCCGCCGCGGATCCCGTCGGCGGCCTCCCAGTCGTAGGCGCTGAGGTGGGAGAGGCCGACGGCGCCCGGCAGGGGGTGCGGGAGTACGGGTCCGGCGCCGCTCACCACGGCAGGCCCTTCAGGTGGGTGGTGACGCGGTCCCGGTCCCAGGCTCCGTCGGCGACGACGATCCGGTAGCGGTAGGCGAAGGACGCGCCGGGCGCCAGCTCGAACTCGTCGAAGAACGCCCAGGAGAAGGCGACCGTCGGGATCGGTTCGGCGCGCACGAACCAGTGCGAGGGGTGGATCGCGGACGCCGCGTCGAGGTTCTCCGGGGCGTGCGCGAAGACCAGGGTGGAGTGCGCGTCCACGTCGTCGTGCTCGGTGGTGAAGGCGAGCCACGGGCCCTGGGTGCCCATGAGGCCGGCGGCGCCCTCCCCGTCCGGGGTGAAGGCGCTGCCGCCGGTGAAGTCGCGCGGGCCGCGCCACTGGAGTCCGGTGTAGCCGGCCATCTCACGGCCCGCGGTGGTGGGCGAGCCGAACACCAGAGGTTCGGCGCGGGTGTTGGTGAGCCGGACCGACCAGTCCAGGGCCCAGGCGCCGGCCCGCGCGTCGGCCGAGTGGACGGTCAGTCCGCGTTCCTCGCGGGCCCACTCGGCGCCGCCGTTCTCGATCCAGGTGAGGTCCTCGGTGACGGTCAGCCGGTCGTCCTCGACGGTCAGGTCCGCGAAGCCGTCGTGGCGCATGGAGCCGACCCGTTCGGGCAGCGGCAGGTAACCCCGGCCGTGGACATAGCAGTTGCCGCCCCAGAAGTTCTGGCCGGAGAGGTGGCTGGCCGTCATCTGGACGCCCTTGTGCCAGCGGTGGTCGTTCGGGCGGTACCCGGTCACCGTGTTCCCGGCGAGGGTGCGCACCGGGTGGGCGTAGGGCTTGCGGGACTCGAACGGGTCGGGGTCGGGTCGGTAGACGTAGCGCAGGATCTCGGTGCCGTCGGCGGTGGCGACGGCGAGGTGCTCGCCATGCAGATGGCTGACCCGGATGGTGTCGCTCATGCCCGCTCCTCCCGCTCTTCGTCGTGGTGCTTCGGGGCCCAGTCGGGGTGGTCGCCGTGCATCGCCGTGTAGTACGGGTCGCCGGGGCCGATCTCGCCCGCGCGCACGGGCCGTCCGGTGAACGCGGCCTTGTACAGGGCGGCGGCGAACTCCAGTGTGGCGCGGGCCTCCTGACCGCTGCCGGGCGGCCGGACACCGGCGTCCCAGGCGTCGAGGACCGCGCCGAGCTGGGCGGTGTGCGAGCTGGGCACGTCGGCCGCCGGGGTCCGCCAGGCGTCGGCGCGCGCGGCGTCGACGTGGCGGGCCGGGGTGTAGGTCCAGTCCTCGTTGCGGTGGCCGTACAGGTGGGTCAGCTCGACGGTGGCGTCGGCGCAGTCCACCCGGACGCGGCTCACCTCGTCCGGGGACAGGACGCTGTTGACGACGGTGGCGAGGGCGCCGCTCGCGAAGCGCACCAGCGCGGTGGAGACGTCCTCGCTCTCGGTGTCGTGGACCAGGCGCGAGGCCATGGCCCGTACTTCGTCCCAGGGACCGAGCAGGTGCAGCAGCAGGTCGTACTGGTGGATGCCGTGGCCCATGGTGGGGCCGCCGCCCTCGGTGGCCCAGCGGCCGCGCCAGGGCACCGCGTAGTAGGCGGCGTCGCGGTGCCAGGTGGTCTGGCAGTGGGCGACGAGCGGGGCGCCCAGCTCGCCGTCGGCGATCAGCTTTCGGGCGTGGGCCGCGCCGGAGCCGTAGCGGTGCTGGAAGACGACGGAGGCGTACGCGCCCGACGCCTGCTCGGCCGCCGCTATGGCGTCGTACTCGGCGAGCGACAGGCACAGCGGTTTCTCGCACAGCACCCAGGCGCCCGCCTTGAGCGCGGCCACCGTCTGCTCCCGGTGCAGGGACGGCGGTGTCCCGATGAGGACCAGGTCGGGGCGTACGGCGTCCAGCATGGCGTCCATCGAGGTGTGGCCGGCGACCTCGGTGCCGGCCTCGGCCCGGAAGGCGTCGAGCCGGGTCTCGTCGACATCTACGGCGGCGACCAGCTCGACGCGGTCGGCGTGGGCTCTGAGGGCGGGCAGATGGCTGCCGGCGACGATGGCGCCGGTACCTACGACGGCCACCCGGCGACGGGCGGGGAGCGGGGACATACGGTCCTCCTCGAAACGCACACGAACAGCACAGAGGCGCAGGCACGCAAGGGAGAAAGCGCTTGCACCCCGGCCGACCCTAGGTGGAGCGCGAATGTCTGGACAACCCCTCTGCACGGACCGCGCGGAACCGTCGACTCCGCGCGGGGTGCCTCGCTCGGGCCGCAGCGTTTGCGGGCGCCGCCCGCTGCTGTTCGACTTCTCGGGAGGGGGCCGAGGCCGGTCGCGTGAGGCGCCGGCACGCTCCCTTCGTGGAAGGAGTCCAGGCGTGAGCACCGATCCGAGGCCGTCGGCAACGGCGTCCCAGAGCGACGGCAGTCAGCCGTGGCTGCACCAGCAGGGCCGGGTCATCCAGGAGTTCGGGACCGTCAAGCAGTTCCCGTTGGCCCTGTCCATGGAGACCCGCCTCTACTCCGCCCAGCGGGTCAACAAGGTCCTGGCCGACACGCGCATCCTGCACGACCTGTACAAGAAGTACCACTGGCTGATGCGCGGGGCGACGTTCTACCAGCTGCACCTGCTCATGGACAAGCACGCCGGTGAGCAGCTCGCGCTGATCGACACCATGGCGGAGCGCGTCCAGACGCTGGGCGGTGTCTCGGTCGGCGACCCGCGCCACGTCGCGGAGCTGACCACGATCCGCCGCCCGCCGGACGGTGTCGAGGAGGTGCCGGCGATGCTGTCGCGGCTCCTGGAGACACACGAGCAGATCCTCGCGGACTGCCACGACGCCGCCGCGGTCGTGCAGGAGCAGGGCGACGACGGCACCAACGACATCCTGGTGTCGGACGTCATCCGCACCAATGAGCTGCAGGCCTGGTTCGTGGCGGAACACCTGGTGGACACGCCGCTCGTACGGGTCTGACAGGACACGGGACACGGCTGTGCGGCCGGCCCCGGACGCCGGGCGTCC
>NZ_JAVRHI010000571.1:0-58335 GCF_034105845.1 Streptomyces sp. CRN 30
CCGCTCCCGGCGAGCCGCGGCGGCCTTTTCGAGCGCGGCTGCGCGCTGTTCAGGGGTAAGGGGCGGAAGAGCCACGCCTACGTCACCTCGGATGTCGAACTGTCGGATACGGACCGGTGAGGAACCTAGTCGCCCCACACCAGGGGAGCTACGAGCAACACGCTCGCCCGTTGACTCTTCCCGGAGACTAGCGGTCAAGGCCGCCGGAGTCAGCGAGAACAGCGGAAAAGTCCTGGTCAGCCTCTGTAGGGCCGGACATTCAGGACATAAAGCACCGGATTTGAGGGTGTATGCCGCTCAGGCCGGTGCCGGACCCGCCCCGACGAGGCCGCGGGAGGGGTCCGGGAAATGCGGTGTACGTCACACACCGGCCACCGCGGCGGCGATCTCGCGCGCGAAACGGTCGGCCGCCGCCCGCAGCGCGCCGGTGTCGGGACCGTGGCGCAGGACGCCTCGGCTGACGTTCGGCACCACGTTGCGCACGGCCGTCCCGAAGACCCCGGGCAGGTCCGCCGGGGTGGCGCCCTGGGCGCCGATGCCGGGCGCGAGGAGCGGCCCGCCGATCTCCAGGTCGTACGAGGAGAGGTCGCCGAGGGTGGCGCCGACCACCGCGCCGAAGGAGCCGAGCGGCTCCTCCCCCTCGTTCTCGGCCGCGAGGCGGGCGAGCATCGTCGCGCCGACGCTCCGGCCGTCCGCGCGGACCGCGTGCTGGACCTCGGCGCCCTCCGGGTTGGAGGTGAGGGCCAGCACGAACAGACCCGCGCCGTTCTCCCGGGCGGTGTCGACGGCCGGCTTCAGCGAGCCGTAGCCGAGGTAGGGCGAGACCGTCAGCGCGTCCGAGAAGAGCGGCGCGTCCCGGTGCAGGAAGGACTCGGCGTACGCGGCCATGGTGGAGCCGATGTCGCCGCGCTTGGCGTCCATGACGACCAGCGCGCCCGCTTCCCTTGCCTCCGCGACGGACTTCTCCAGCACGGCCACGCCCCGCGAGCCGAACCGCTCGAAGAAGGCGCTCTGCGGCTTCAGCACGGCGACCCGGTCGGCCACCGCCTCCACCACCGTGCGGCTGAACCGCTCCAGACCGGCCACGTCGTCGCTCAGGCCCCACTCGGCGAGCAGCGAGGCGTGCGGGTCGATGCCCACGCAGAGCG
Source organism: Streptomyces sp. CRN 30 (assembly GCF_034105845.1). NCBI lineage: Bacteria > Bacillati > Actinomycetota > Actinomycetes > Kitasatosporales > Streptomycetaceae > Streptomyces > Streptomyces sp. CRN 30. The sequence goes on from NZ_JAVRHI010000571.1 coordinate 1,149, forward strand.
GGCCGCGTTGGTCCATGGCGCGGCGCAGCCGTGCGCCGAAGGGCTCGGTCATGCGGTCTCCCTGACGTCGGCGCCGACCGCGTCGGCGAGGGTGGCGTACGGGCTCTGCCGCAGGCGGGCGGCGAGCCCCTTGTGGACGGCGCGGCTCCAGAACGGCCCCTGGTAGATGAAGGCGCTGTAGCCCTGGATCAGCGTGGCACCGGCCAGGATGCGCTCCCAGGCGTCCTCGGCGGTCTCGATGCCGCCGACCCCGACCAGGGTGATCCGGTCGCCCACGCGCGCGTACAGGCGCCGCAGCACCTCCAGGGAGCGGGCCTTGAGCGGCGCGCCGGACAGGCCGCCGGTCTCCTGGACCAGCTCGGCCGGTGAGGTCAGGCCGAGTCCGTCGCGGGCGATGGTGGTGTTGGTGGCGATGATGCCGTCCAGGCCCAGCTCGACGGCGAGGTCGGCCACCGCGTCGACGTCCTCGTCGGCGAGGTCCGGCGCGATCTTCACCAGCAGCGGCACGCGCCGGGCGGTCACCGCTCGGTCGGCGGCCTCGCGGACGGCGGCGAGGAGCGGGCGCAGCGCCTCGGTCGCCTGGAGGTCGCGCAGACCGGGCGTGTTGGGCGAGGAGACGTTGACGGCGAGGTAGTCGGCGTAGGGCGCGAGCCGCTCGGCGGACTTCACGTAGTCGGCGGCGGCCTCCTCCTCGGGGACGGCCTTGGTCTTGCCGATGTTGACGCCGACGGTGGTCCGGAAGACCGGCGTACGGGAGGCCAGGCGGGCGGCGACGACGCGGGAGCCGTCGTTGTTGAAGCCCATGCGGTTGATCAGCGCGCGGTCGGGGACCAGGCGGAACAGCCGCTTCTTCGGGTTGCCGGGCTGTGCCTCCCCGGTGACGGTGCCGATCTCGACGTGGTCGAAGCCGAGCATCGCCATGCCGTCGATCGCCACGGCGTTCTTGTCGAAGCCGGCGGCGAGGCCGAAGGGGCCGTGCATGCGCAGGCCGAACGCCTCGGTGCGCAGCTCCTTGTACCGGGGCGCGAGCGCGGCGGCGGCGAAGGTGCGCAGGCCGGGGAGGCGGGCGGCCAGCCGGATCCAGCGGAAGGCGAGGTGGTGGGCGCGCTCGGCGTCCATGCGCCGGAAGACGAGCCGGAAGAAGTACGGGTACATGGTGTCCTCAGGAAGAGCCTCATGAGCCTCATGAGTCTCATGAAGAGGGGGACACCGTTTTCGGTGTCCCCCTCGGGGCTGCTAGTCGCGGGCCGCGGTCAGGAATTCCGCGTGTTCCTGGAGCGATCGGACGCCCACGTCGCCGTGGGTGAGGGCGTCGATGCCCTGGACCGCGGCGGCGAGCGCCTGGACCGTGGTCAGGCAGGGCACGGAGCGGGCCACCGCCGCCGTCCGGATGTCGTAGCCGTCGAGGCGGCCGCCGGTGCCGTACGGGGTGTTGACGATGAGGTCGACCTCGCCGTCGTGGATGAGCTGGACGACGGTCTTCTCGCCGTTCGGCCCGGTGCCCTCGGACTGCTTGCGGACGACCGTGGCCTGGATGCCGTTGCGGCGCAGGACCTCGGCGGTGCCGGAGGTGGCGAGCAGTTCGAAGCCGTGGGCGACCAGCTCGCGGGCCGGGAAGATCATCGAGCGCTTGTCGCGGTTGGCGACGGAGATGAAGGCGCGGCCCTTGGTGGGCAGCGGCCCGTAGGCGCCCGCCTGCGACTTGGCGTACGCCGTGCCGAAGACGGAGTCGATGCCCATGACCTCGCCGGTGGAGCGCATCTCCGGGCCGAGGACGGTGTCGACGCCGCGGCCGTGGATGTCCCGGAAGCGGGACCACGGCATCACGGCCTCCTTGACGGAGATCGGCGCGTCCAGCGGCAGCTCGCCGCCGTCGCCGGTGGCCGGCAGGAGGCCCTCGGCGCGCAGCTCGGCGACGGTCGCGCCGAGCGAGATGCGGGCGGCGGCCTTGGCCAGCGGCACCGCGGTCGCCTTCGAGGTGAAGGGGACGGTGCGGGAGGCGCGCGGGTTGGCCTCCAGGACGTAGAGGATGTCCCCGGCCAGCGCGAACTGGATGTTGATCAGGCCGCGTACGCCGACACCCGCGGCGATGGACTCGGTGGAGGCGCGCAGCCGCTTGATGTCGAAGCCGCCGAGGGTGATCGGGGGCAGGGCGCACGCCGAGTCGCCGGAGTGGATGCCGGCCTCCTCGATGTGCTCCATGACGCCGCCGAGGTACAGCTCCTCGCCGTCGTACAGGGCGTCGACGTCGATCTCGATGGCGTCGTCGAGGAAGCGGTCGACCAGGACCGGCCGGGAGGGGCTGATCTCGGTGGACTCGGCGATGTAGGACTCCAGGCGGGTCTCGTCGTAGACGATCTCCATGCCGCGTCCGCCGAGGACGTAGGAGGGCCGTACCAGGACCGGGTAGCCGATCTCGTCGGCGATGGCCTTGGCGCCGGCGAAGGTGGTGGCGGTGCCGTGCTTGGGGGCCGGGAGGCCGGCCTCGGCGAGGACCCGGCCGAAGGCGCCGCGGTCCTCGGCGGCGTGGATCGCCTCGGGCGGGGTGCCGACGACCGGCACGCCGTTGTCCTTCAGGGCCTGCGCCAGGCCCAGCGGGGTCTGGCCGCCGAGCTGGACGACGACGCCGGCGATCGGGCCGGCCTGCGCCTCCGCGTGCACGATCTCCAGCACGTCCTCCAGGGTGAGCGGCTCGAAGTAGAGCCGGTCGGAGGTGTCGTAGTCGGTGGAGACGGTCTCGGGGTTGCAGTTGACCATCACGGTCTCGTACCCGGCGTCCCGCAGCGCGAAGGAGGCGTGGACGCAGGAGTAGTCGAACTCGATGCCCTGGCCGATGCGGTTCGGGCCGGAGCCCAGGATGATCACCGCGGGCTTCTCGCGCGGCGCGACCTCGCTCTCCTCGTCGTAGGAGGAGTAGAAGTACGGGGTCTTCGCGGCGAACTCGGCGGCGCAGGTGTCGACCGTCTTGTAGACCGGGCGGACGCCGAGGGCGTGCCGGACCTCGCGGACGACGTCCTCGCGCAGGCCGCGGATCTCGCCGATCTGCTGGTCGGAGAAGCCGTGGCGCTTCGCTTCCGCGAGCAGGCCGGTGGTCAGCTCGGGTGCCTCGGCCAGCTCGTCGGCGGTCTCCTTGATCAGGAAGAGCTGGTCGACGAACCAGGGGTCGATCTTCGTGTACTCGAAGATCTCCTCGGGTGTGGCGCCCGCGCGGATGGCTCCCATGACCGTGTTGACGCGGCCGTCGGTGGGGCGGACGGACTCCTCCAGGAGCGTCTGCTTGTCGCCGGGCTCGCCCACGAAGGTGAACTGGCTGCCCTTCTTCTCCAGGGAGCGCAGCGCCTTCTGGAACGCCTCGGTGAAGTTGCGGCCGATGGCCATGGCCTCGCCGACCGACTTCATGGTGGTGGTGAGGCTGGAGTCGGCGGAGGGGAACTTCTCGAAGGCGAAGCGGGGCGCCTTGACGACCACGTAGTCGAGGGTCGGCTCGAAGGAGGCCGGGGTCTCCTGCGTGATGTCGTTGGGGATCTCGTCGAGCGTGTAGCCGACGGCCAGCTTGGCGGCGATCTTCGCGATGGGGAAGCCGGTCGCCTTGGAGGCGAGCGCCGAGGAGCGCGAGACACGCGGGTTCATCTCGATGACGATGACCCGGCCGTCCTCGGGGTTGACCGCGAACTGGATGTTGCAGCCGCCGGTGTCGACGCCGACCTCGCGGATGATCGCGATGCCGACGTCGCGCAGGATCTGGTACTCGCGGTCGGTCAGCGTCATCGCGGGCGCCACGGTGATCGAGTCGCCGGTGTGCACGCCCATGGGGTCGAAGTTCTCGATGGAGCAGACGACCACGACGTTGTCGTTCTTGTCGCGCATCAGCTCCAGCTCGTACTCCTTCCAGCCGAGGATGGACTCCTCCAGGAGCACCTCGGTGGTCGGCGAGAGGGTGAGGCCCTGGCCGGCGATGCGGCGCAGCTCCTCCTCGTCGTGGGCGAAGCCGGAGCCGGCGCCGCCCATGGTGAAGGAGGGGCGGACGACGACGGGGTAGCCGCCGAGCGCCTCGACGCCCTTGAGGACGTCGTCCATGGAGTGGCAGATGTAGGACCGGGCGGACTCGCCGTGGCCGATCTTCTTGCGGACCTCCTCGACGACCTCCTTGAAGAGGTCGCGGTCCTCGCCCTTGTTGATGGCCTCGACGTTGGCGCCGATCAGCTCGACGCCGTACTTCGCGAGGACGCCGCTCTCGTCGAGGGAGATCGCGGTGTTCAGGGCCGTCTGGCCGCCGAGGGTCGGCAGCAGCGCGTCGGGGCGCTCCTTGGCGATGATCTTCTCGACGAACTCGGGGGTGATCGGCTCGACGTAGGTGGCGTCGGCGATCTCCGGGTCGGTCATGATCGTCGCCGGGTTGGAGTTGACCAGGATCACCCTGAGGCCCTCGGACCGCAGGATGCGGCACGCCTGGGTGCCGGAGTAGTCGAACTCGGCGGCCTGGCCGATGACGATCGGGCCGGAGCCGATGACCAGGACGGACTGGATATCGGTGCGCTTAGGCACGCTGGCCCTCCATCAGGGAAACGAAGCGGTCGAACAGGTAGGCGGCGTCGTGCGGGCCCGCGGCCGCTTCGGGGTGGTACTGGACGCTGAAGGCGGGCTGGTCGAGCAGCTGGAGTCCTTCGACCACGTCGTCGTTGAGGCAGACGTGGGAGACCTCGGCGCGGCCGAACTTCGTCTCGCTGACCTTGTCGGTCGGCGCGTCGACGGCGAAGCCGTGGTTGTGCGCGGTGACCTCCACCTTGCCGGTGGTGCGGTCCTGCACGGGCTGGTTGATGCCGCGGTGGCCGTACTTCAGCTTGAAGGTGCCGAAGCCGAGGGCGCGGCCGAGGATCTGGTTGCCGAAGCAGATGCCGAACAGGGGGGTCCGGCGCTCCAGGACGGCGGACATCAGGGACACGGGTCCGTCGGCGGTGGCCGGGTCGCCGGGGCCGTTGGAGAAGAACACTCCGTCGGGCTCGACCGCGTACACGTCCTCCGGTGTGGCGGTGGCGGGCAGGACGTGCACCTCGATGCCGCGCTCGGCCATCCGCTGCGGGGTCATGCCCTTGATGCCGAGGTCGATGGCGGCCACGGTGAACCGCTTCTCGCCGACCGCGGGGACGACGTACGCCTCCTTGGTGGCGACCTCCTCGTAGAGGCTCGCGCCCTTCATGTGCGGCTGCTCCCGGACGCGCGCGAGGAGCGCCGCGTCGTCGGCGAGCGTGTCGCCGGAGAAGACGCCGGCCCGCATGGAGCCGCGCTCGCGCAGGTGGCGGGTGAGGGCGCGGGTGTCGATGCCGGAGATGCCGACGACGCCCTGGCGGGTCAGCTCGTCGTCCAGGGAACGGCGGGAGCGCCAGTTGGACGGCACGCGCGCGGGGTCGCGGACGACGTAGCCGGAGACCCAGATGCGGCGGGACTCGTCGTCCTCGTCGTTCCACCCGGTGTTGCCGATCTGCGGGGCGGTCGCCACGACGATCTGCCGGGCGTAGGACGGGTCGGTCAGGGTCTCCTGGTAGCCGGTCATGCCGGTGGAGAAGACGGCTTCGCCGAAGGTCTCCCCCACGGCCCCGTAAGCACGGCCGCGGAAGATCCGGCCGTCCTCCAGGACGAGTACTGCGGGAACCTTGCCGGTTCCCCTGGTGGAGGTCGTCATCGTGCGCCTTCCGTTTCCCTCTTGTTGTCGATCATGTCGTTCAGGGTGCGGACCCACTCGGTGTGCTCGGCCGCGCGGTCGGAGCGGAAGCCGGAGTCGATCAGCTTGCCGCCGTGCTCCCAGGTGACGACGAGCAGGCCGCCCTCGGTCAGCACCTTGCCGGCGATGCCCTTGTCGAGCCGTGCCTCGCGCAGTGCGGCGGCGGGGACGAAGAAGTCGGCGGCGCCGGGGCGCACGACGTCCAGTCCCGCGTCGGTCAGGGTCAGCTCGGCCCGGCTGCGGGTGCCCAGGCCCCGGGCCACGATCCGGTCAAGCCACTGTCCGGCGGTGGTGGAGCCGTGGTAGCGGCCCTCCATCGTCAGTCTCGCCGGACCCGGGCCGTCCGGCATCCCAGGCTGGGGCGGCTCGCCGCCTCCTTCAAGGGTGGTGGTGGGCGACGGGCGGGCGGGCAGCTCGGGGAGGTCGCCCTGGAGGGTGCCGCGCCACTTCCAGCCCTCGCGCATCAGCCAGTACAGGAGCGCGACGAACAGGCCGAGGCCGACGACCCAGCCGACGCGGGCGGCCCAGTCGGTCACTTCCGCCGATTCCTTCTCGGCGGCCAGCAGGAGTACAGGTGTCACGTGAGCTTCCCGTCGACGAGCGTCGCCTTGCCCCGCAGCCACGTGTGCGTCACACGGCCCGGCAGCTCGCGCCCCTGGTAGGGGGTGTTGCGGCTGCGCGAGGCGAAGCCCGCGGGATCCACCTGACCACGGTATGCCGCATCGACGAGGGTGAGGTTGGCGGGCTCACCTGCCGAGACGGGACGGCCCTGGCCGGCGGCCTGTCCGATCTGCGCGGGCTTGACGGACATACGGTCGGCGACGCCGGCCCAGTCCAGCAGACCCGTGTCCACCATGGTCTCCTGCACCACTGACAGCGCGGTCTCCAGGCCGACCATGCCCATGGCGGCGGCGGCCCACTCGCAGTCCTTGTCCTCGTGCGGGTGCGGGGCGTGGTCGGTGGCGACGATGTCGATCGTGCCGTCGGCGAGCGCCTCGCGCAGCGCGTGCACGTCACGCTCGGTGCGCAGCGGCGGGTTCACCTTGTAGACGGGGTTGTAGCTGCGTACCAGCTCGTCGGTGAGGAGCAGGTGGTGCGGGGTGACCTCGGCGGTGACCTGGATGCCCCGGGACTTGGCCCAGCGGACGATCTCGACGCTGCCCGCCGTGGAGAGGTGGCAGATGTGGACGCGGGAGCCGACGTGCTCGGCGAGCAGGACGTCCCGCGCGATGACCGACTCCTCGGCGACGGCCGGCCAGCCGCCCAGGCCCAGCTCGGCGGAGACGACACCCTCGTTCATCTGGGCGCCCTCGGTGAGCCGGGGCTCCTGCGCGTGCTGGGCGACGACGCCGCCGAACGCCTTCACGTACTCCAGGGCGCGGCGCATGATCACAGCGTCGTGCACGCACTTGCCGTCGTCGGAGAAGACGGTGACGCCGGCCGCGGACTCGTGCATGGCGCCCAGCTCGGCGAGTTTCTCGCCCGCGAGGCCGACGGTGACGGCGCCGATGGGCTTGACGTCGCAGTAGCCGGACTCCTTGCCGAGCCGCCAGACCTGCTCCACCACGCCGGCGGTGTCGGCGACGGGGAAGGTGTTGGCCATGGCGAACACGGTGGTGTAGCCGCCGCTCGCCGCCGCGCGCGTGCCGGTCAGTACGGTCTCGGAGTCCTCGCGGCCGGGTTCGCGCAGATGGGTGTGGAGGTCGACCAGGCCCGGCAGCAGCACCTTGCCGGCCGCCTCGACGACCTCGGCGCCGTCGGCCGCGAGACCGGTGCCGACCTGCGTGATCGTTTCGCCTTCGATCAGCACGTCCCGCTGCTCGCCGCCGAGCACCTTGGCGCCGCGGATCAGGATCTTGCTCATGCTCTTACTTCTCCTCAGCGCGGGTCTGGGCGGTCTGGGTGCTCGTCTGGGCGGGCTCGTTGCCGCCGAGCAGCAGGTAGAGGACGGCCATCCGGATGGAGACGCCGTTGGCGACCTGCTCGACGACGGTGCAGCGGTCGGAGTCGGCGACCTCGGCGGTGATCTCCATACCGCGGACCATCGGGCCGGGGTGCATCACTATGGCGTGCTCGGGCATCCGCGCCATGCGGTCGCCGTCGAGGCCGTAGCGGCGGGAGTACTCGCGCTCGGTCGGGAAGAACGCGGCGTTCATGCGCTCGCGCTGCACGCGCAGCATCATCACCGCGTCGGACTTGGGAAGCGTGGAGTCGAGGTCGTAGGAGACCTCGCAGGGCCAGTTCCCGACGCCGACGGGGAGCAGGGTGGGCGGCGCGACGAGGGTGACCTCGGCGCCGAGCGTGTGCAGCAGGTCGACGTTGGAGCGGGCGACACGGCTGTGCAGGACGTCGCCGACGATCGTGATGCGCCGGCCGTCCAGGTCCTTGCCGAGGCCGGTGTCCCGGCCCACCAGGCGGCGGCGCATGGTGAACGCGTCGAGCAGCGCCTGGGTGGGGTGCTGGTGGGTGCCGTCACCGGCGTTGATCACGGCGGCGTCGATCCAGCCGGAGGTCGCCAGCCGGTACGGGGCCCCCGAGGCGCCGTGCCGGATGACCACGGCGTCGACGCCCATGGCCTCCAGGGTCTGCGCGGTGTCCTTCAGGGACTCGCCCTTGGAGACGCTGGAGCCCTTGGCGGTGAAGTTGATGACGTCGGCGGAGAGGCGCTTCTCGGCCGCCTCGAAGGAGATCCGGGTGCGGGTGGAGTCCTCGAAGAAGAGGTTGACGACGGTCCGGCCGCGCAGGGTCGGCAGTTTCTTGATCGGCCGGTCGGCGACCCGGGCCATCTCCTCGGCGGTGTCGAGGATCAGGACGGCGTCGTCGCGGGTGAGGTCGGCGGCCGAGATGAGATGACGCTGCATCTGTCAGGCTCCGTAAGGCAGTTCAATCGGGAGGTTCCGGGCAGCTCGGGGCGTGCCGGGGCGCGGGGCGGCCCGGCGGGCCGAGGCGCTACTGGTCGGCTTTGGCGCCGAGCAGCACGGTGTCGCGACCGTCCTCCTCGGCGAGCTGGACCTTGACCGTCTCCCGCAGCGACGTGGGGAGGTTCTTGCCGACGTAGTCGGCGCGGATGGGCAGTTCGCGGTGGCCGCGGTCGACGAGGACGGCGAGCTGCACCGCGCGGGGGCGGCCGATGTCGTTCAGGGCGTCGAGGGCGGCGCGGATGGTGCGGCCGGAGAAGAGGACGTCGTCGACGAGGACGACGAGGCGGCCGTCGAGGCCGTCACCGGGGATCTCCGTGCGGGCCAGCGCGCGCGGCGGGTGCATGCGCAGGTCGTCGCGGTACATGGTGATGTCGAGCGAGCCGCAGGGCACCTTGCGCTCGGTGATCTGCTCCAGCTTGTCGGCGAGCCGCCGGGCGAGGAAGACGCCTCTGGTCGGGATGCCGAGGAGCACCACGTCGTCGGCGCCCTTGGCGCGCTCAACGATCTCGTGGGCGATGCGGGTCAGCACGCGCGCGATGTCGGGCCCTTCGAGCACGGGCCGCGCGTCCTGCTGCTCCTGGTCCTGCGGGTTCTGCCTGTCCTGCTTGTCCATAAGAAACGGACCTCCTTCTCCGCCTCACGGGACGGACCTTAAAGGACGTCGGATTTGCGCCATCCACGGTAGCAGGTGCGGCTCGCCACCCCGACCGGCCCCCTGTCACCCCATCGGTGGACTCGCGTCACTCGGATGGCCCAACCGGTGGCCACGAACCCGGAAGCGTCGGTGCGGACCATTCGGCTTGACGCGGCAGAGTAACGCTGCGTAACCTCACAGTGAGTTACCAGCCGCGCGGCAGGACACCAGCCCGTCGCGTCGACACAGTGTCCGGGGAGCCATATGTCCAGCGAATACGCCAAACAGCTCGGGGCCAAGCTCCGCGCCATCCGCACCCAGCAGGGCCTTTCCCTCCACGGTGTCGAGGAGAAGTCCCAGGGGCGCTGGAAGGCCGTCGTGGTCGGTTCGTACGAGCGCGGCGACCGTGCCGTGACCGTGCAGCGCCTCGCCGAGCTGGCGGACTTCTACGGCGTTCCGGTGCAGGAGCTGCTCCCGGGCACCACGCCGGGCGGTGCCGCCGAGCCGCCGCCGAAGCTGGTCCTGGACCTGGAGCGGCTGGCCACGGTGCCGGCCGAGAAGGCGGGCCCGCTGCAGCGCTACGCGGCCACCATCCAGTCGCAGCGCGGCGACTACAACGGCAAGGTGCTCTCGATCCGCCAGGACGACCTGCGCACGCTCGCCGTGATCTATGACCAGTCGCCCTCGGTCCTCACCGAGCAGCTGATCAGCTGGGGCGTCCTGGACGCGGACGCGCGCCGCGCGGTGGCGTCCCACGAGGAAGTCTGACCCTCCTCCACACCAGCAGAAACGTGCCGCCGGGGTGGCCGGAACCATTCGGTTCGGGCCACCCCGGCGGCATGTGGGGCTGTTCTGACGCCGGGCGCCGGAACGCGCCCCTCCAGGGGCGCGGGGAACTGAGCGACCAGCCACGACGCACCCGCAGATGCCCGGACTGCCGCAGTCCCCCGACACACCCTGAAGAGAACCAGGCGCTACGAGCGCCGAAGCGTCGGCTTCAGTTCCTTCAGCCGGCCCAGCAGACCGTTCACGAACGAGGGCGACTCGTCCGTGGAGAACTCCTTGGCCAGCTGCACCGCCTCGTCGAGGACGACGGCGTCCGGCGTCTCGTCGACCCAGATCAGCTCGTACGCCCCGAGGCGCAGGATGTTGCGGTCGACGACCGGCATGCGGTCCAGCGTCCAGCCGACCGAGTACTGGGCGATCAGCTCGTCGATCCGGGTCGCGTGCTCCGCGTACCCCTCGACCAGCTCCATCGTGTACTCGCTCACCGGCGGCTGCCGGGTGTCGGAACGGGCGTGCCGCACCCAGTCCGCGAGGACGGTCAGGACGTCGGCGCCGCGCTGGTCGCCCTCGAAGAGGATCTGGAAGGCACGCTTGCGGGCCGTGTTGCGGGCGGCCACGGTTAGCTGTTCACCCGGCCGAGGTAGTCGCTGGAGCGGGTGTCGACCTTGATCTTCTCACCGGTGGTGATGAAGAGCGGGACCTGGATCTGGTGACCGGTCTCCAGGGTGGCGGGCTTGGTGCCGCCGGTGGAGCGGTCGCCCTGCACGCCCGGCTCGGTCTCCTGGACGACGAGCTCGACGGCGGCGGGCAGCTCGACGAAGAGCACCTCGCCCTCGTGCTGCGCGACGGTGGCCTCGAAGCCCTCGATCAGGAAGTTCGCGGTGTCGCCGACGGCCTTGCGGTCGACGTGGAGCTGGTCGTAGGTCTCCATGTCCATGAAGACGAAGTAATCGCCGTCCATGTACGAGAACTGCATGTCGCGCTTGTCGACAGTGGCCGTCTCGACCTTGACACCGGCGTTGAAGGTCTTGTCGACCACCTTGCCGGAGAGCACGTTCTTGAGCTTGGTGCGCACGAAGGCCGGGCCCTTGCCGGGCTTGACGTGCTGGAACTCGACGACGGACCAGAGCTGGCCGCCTTCGAGCTTGAGCACCATGCCGTTCTTGAGGTCGTTCGTGGAAGCCACGGTTGAGGAATCTCCTGGACTGGACTGACATGGACGACCCCGGCGCCTGCGTCCAGCCCGTGGCTAGAGCGCGAGCAGCTCCTTGGTCGTGATGGTGAGTAGCTCGGGTCCGCCGTCCGCCTCGGGGCGTACGACGAGCGTGTCATCGATCCGGACACCGCCCCGGCCGGGGAGGTGGACCCCCGGTTCGACGGTGACCGGCACACAAGCGTCCAGTTTACCCATGGCCGCCGGGGTCAATTGAGGGTCCTCGTCGATTTCGAGTCCGACGCCGTGCCCGGTGCGGGCGGGGAGGTTCTCGCCGTACCCGGCGGAGTCCAGCACCTGGCGGGCCGCGCGGTCCACGTCACGGTGGCCGGCGCCGGGCACGAGGGCCTCGCGGCCGGCCCGCTGGGCGGCGAAGACGAGGTCGTACAGCTCGATCTGCCAGTCCGCGGGCGAGGTGCCGATGACGAAGGTACGGCCGATCTCGCAGCGGTAGCCGCGGTAGGTGGCGCCGAGGCAGACGGAGAGGAAATCGCCCTCCTCCACCCGGCGGTCGGTGGGACGGTGTCCCGGGCGGCCGGAGTTCGGGCCGGTGCCGACGGAGGTGGGGAAGGCGGGGCCGTCGGCGCCGTGGTCGACGAGGCGGCGCTCCAGCTCCAGGGCGAGGTGGCGTTCGGTGCGGCCGACGAGGATCGATTCGAGGAGTTCGCCGAGGGCCTGGTCGGTGATCTCAGCGCCGATGCGGAGGCAGGAGATCTCCTCCTCGTCCTTGACGACCCGGAGCTGTTCGACCGCGCCGCCGAGGTCGGCGAGGCGGAGGGCGGGGGCGGAGGAGCGCATGGCGCGGTGGCGGGCCACGGTGAGGTGGTGCTCCTCGACCGCGAGGGAGTCGGCGCCCTGGGCCGCGGCGATGCCGGTGGCCGCGACGGCGGCGTCGGTGCCGTTGCCTGTGCCGGTGCCCGGCAGGATCTTCAGGCGCAGAGCCTCGTCGGGCCGTCCGGTGGTAGGGCGGTCGTCCGGTGGCTCGCCGCAGAGGAGGATCTCCTCGGTGCTGCCGAGCAGCAGGACGGCGCCGCGCGGAGCGGCGCCCGCGAGGTAGCGCACGTTGGCGGGGCGGGAGACGAGCGCCGCCGCGCTGCCGCCCGCGTTGCAGCGTTCACGTAGGCGCGTCCGGCGGGCCGCGTACACCTCTGACATGCTCCCGAGCGTAGGAGCACGGGGCTGGCCTCGCCGCCTGGGAGAGGCCGAGTGGGCGGTCGGCCTCCCCGCCGGGGGGGGTGGGGGGTGGGTGGGTTGGTTGTTCTTCGGCCGACGGTCGGTGGGGGCTGAGCGCGCAGTTCCCCGCGCCCCTCAAAGGCAGCGGCAGCCGGGGTGGGTTGTTCATCGGCCGACGGCCAGTTGGGGCTAAGCGCGCAGTTCCCCGCGCCCCTCAAAGGCAGCGGCAGCCGGGGCGGGTTGTTCATCGGCCGACGGCCAGTTGGGGCTGAGCGCGCAGTTCCCCGCGCCCCTCATGGGGCGCCAGCGGCAGCCGGGCGAAGAACAACCAGGGTGGCGGTGTGGTCGGCCTCGGGGTTACCAGGTCGGGGGGCTCGCTATCGAGCGGGTCAGTACGTCGTCCAGGATGCGGGCCGTCTCGGCGATGTCGAGCTGGGAGTTGTCGATGATCGGGAGGCCCGAGCCGTACCAGCCGGCCATGCGGCCGTGGATGCGGGCGACCTCCTCGTCGGTGAGCCGGCGGTTGCCCGCCCGCTCGGCGTTGCGCTCCAGGACGACGTCCAGGCCGGGCAGCAGCACGACCGGGAGCAGGCCGGGGCCCACGTGCCGCTTCCAGCCGCCGAGGCCGACCACCGGACGGTCGGGGAAGACGGCGTCGTCGAGGATGCAGGAGATGCCGTTGGCGAGGAAGTTCCGCGCGGCGAAGCCGCAGGTGCGGCGCGCCAGGCGGTACTGCGCCTCCGAGTGGTCGTTCCACCCGGACTGCGGGTCGGCGAACCCGGAGCGCACCCACTCGCGTACGTCGTCGAGGCTGATGTGGGCGGTGGGGACCCGGCGATGGTCGGCCCAGTACTTGGCGACGCTGGTCTTGCCCGCGCCCGCGGGACCGATCAGCAGGACGGCGAGGACGGTGGTCGCCGGGTCGACGGCGGCCCCCGGCGCGTGGGCGGGGGGTACGCCGGGCGCGGCGACGGGCCGGCCCGGAGGCAGCGGAACGTGCCCGGTGGTGTCCGGCGCGGGCAGCCCCTGCGACACCGGCGCGACCGGCGGACCCGACGGTACCGACGGGACCTGCCGCGGCGGCGCGGGGGCGTGCGGCGGGGGCGGCGGCGGCTGGGGCGGGCGGTCCGGGTAGCCCGGGGCCGGTGGCGGCGGCACGGGCGCCGAGGCTCCGTGCGCGTCCGGGGGCGGGGCGGGATGTTGTGCGGCCGGTGACCAGCCGGTGGCCGGTCCGTGCCCCGGCTGGTGGGGCGGCGGCAGCGGAGAACCCACTGCGTGCTGCATCCGGTGCCACTCCGTCTCGTTCTCGGGGGTCGGTCCTCCGGGGTGCCGACCGGTGCCGGAGAGCCGGCACCGCCGCTCCCCCTTCGGCTCACTCACCGCGGGCGATGGCGCTGAACAGCGGGGCCGGCCCGCTGTTCGCCACCGAACGGTACCGCCCCCGGCCGTCTCGTGGTGAACGGCCGGGGGCGGTCCGAAGTGCCCGGTGCGCGGGGCGGATCGGGGCGGAACACGCGCCGCGGGAGCTACTGGCCCACTTCGCCGTACGCGGCGAGCAGCACCGCCGGGTCGGGGCCCTCCAGGACGGTGGGCTTGGCCAGGCCGTCCAGGACGATGAAGCGCAGCAGGTCACCGCGGGACTTCTTGTCCAGCCTCATGTTCTCGACCAGCTTGGGCCACTGGTCGTGGCGGTAGTACAGCGGCAGCCCGACCGCTTCGAGGACGGTGCGGTGCCGGTCGGCGGTCGCGTCGTCCAGGCGTCCGGCGAGCCGCCCCAGCTCGGCGGCGAAGTGCATGCCCACGGAGACCGCGGCGCCGTGCCGCCACTTGTAGCGCTCGTTCTTCTCGATGGCGTGGCCGAGCGTGTGGCCGTAGTTGAGGATCTCCCGCAGGCCCGCCTCCTTCAGGTCCGAGGAGACGACCTCGGCCTTGACCCGGATGGCCCGCTCGATCAGCTCGGCGGTGTGCGGCCCGGCCGGGGTGCGGGCGGCCTCCGGGTCGGACTCGATGAGGTCCAGGATCGCCGGGTCGGCGATGAACCCGGCCTTGATGACCTCGGCGAGCCCGGAGACGTAGTCGTGGACCGGGAGGGAGTCCAGCGCGGCCAGGTCGCACAGGACGCCGGCCGGCGGGTGGAACGCGCCGACGAGGTTCTTGCCCTCGGCGGTGTTGATGCCGGTCTTGCCGCCGACGGCCGCGTCGACCATGGCCAGCACGGTGGTGGGGACCGCGATCCAGCGCACGCCGCGCAGCCAGGACGCGGCGACGAAGCCGGCCACGTCCGTGGTGGCGCCGCCGCCGACGCCCACGATGACGTCGGTCCGGGTGAACCCGGACTGGCCGAGCGCCTTCCAGCAGTAGGCGGCGACCTCGGCGGTCTTGGCCTCCTCGGCGTTGGGCACCTGGATCGCGATCGCGTCGTAGCCCTGGTCGGCGAGGTCGCCGCGCAGGGCCTCGCCGGTCTCGGCGAGCGCCTCGGGGTGGATCACCGCGACCCGCTTGGCCTTCGGGCCGATGAGTCCGCCCAGCTCGCCGAGGAGCTGCCGGCCCACCAGTACCTCGTAGGGGTCGCTGCCGGCAGTGCCGCCGATCGCGATCCTCGTGACTGCCTCGCTGCTCATGCTTCCTTCAGCTCCAGTGCGTCCAGGGCGGCCTGGGTGACCTCTTCGGGCGTACGGCCGTCGGTCGCGACGACCGCCGTGGCGACGGACTCGTACAGGTGCCGCCGGGCCTCCATCAGCTCGCGCCACTGCTTGCGCGGATTGACCGCGAGCAGCGGGCGGGCGGCGTTGAGGCCGGTGCGCTTGACGGCCTCCTCGACGTCCATCGAGAGGTAGACGACGCGGTGCCCGGCGAGCAGCGCGCGGGTGTCGGCGTCGAGGATCGCGCCGCCGCCGAGGGCGAGGACGCCGTCGTGGGCGCCGAGGGCCCGGTGCACCGCCGCCTTCTCCAGCGCGCGGAAGGCGTCCTCGCCCTCCTCGACGAAGATCTCGGCGATGGTGCGGCCCTCGGCGGTGACGATGTCCTCGTCGGTGTCCCGGTAGCCGCTGTCGAGCCGCTCGGCGAGGAGCGCGCCGACCGTCGACTTGCCCACGCCCATCGGCCCCACCAGGACGAGCACGGGCCGGCTCATCGGATGGCCAGCGCGTCGAGGTAGGAGGTGACGTTGCGGCGGGTCTCCGGCACGCTGTCGCCGCCGAACTTCTCCGCGACGGCGTCCGCGAGGACGAGGGCGACCATGGCCTCGGCGACGATGCCGGCCGCCGGGACCGCGCACACGTCGGAGCGCTGGTGGTGGGCGGCGGTCTCCTCGCCGGTGACGACGTCGACCGTCTTCAGCGCGCGCGGCACGGTCGCGATGGGCTTCATCGCCGCCCGTACCCGCAGCAGCTCGCCGGTGGTCAGGCCGCCCTCGGTGCCACCGCTGCGGCCGGAGGCCCGCTTGATGCCCTCGGGTGTGGCGAGGATCTCGTCGTGCGCCTTGGAGCCGGGCACGCGGGCCAGGTCGAAGCCGTCGCCGACCTCGACGCCCTTGATGGCCTGGATGCCCATGAGCGCGGCGGCGAGGCGCGCGTCGAGGCGGCGGTCCCAGTGCACGTGCGAGCCGAGCCCGACGGGCACGCCGTAGGCGAGCACCTCGACGACGCCGCCGAGGGTGTCGCCGTCCTTGTGGGCCTGGTCGATCTCCGCGACCATCGCCTTCGAGGCGTCCGCGTCGAGGCAGCGCACCGGGTCGGCGTCCAGCCGCTCGACGTCGGCCGGGGTCGGCAGCACACCGTAGGGGGCCTTGGCGGCGGCCAGCTCCACCACGTGGGAGACGATCTCGATGCCGGCCGTCTCCTTCAGGTAGGACCGGGCGACCGCGCCGAGCGCGACACGGGCCGCGGTCTCCCGCGCGGAGGCGCGCTCCAGGATCGGGCGGGCCTCGTCGAAGCCGTACTTCTGCATACCCGCGAGGTCGGCGTGGCCGGGGCGGGGCCGGGTCAGCGGCGCGTTGCGGGCGAGACCGGCGAGAATCTCCGGGTCGACCGGGTCGCCGGCCATGACCTGCTCCCACTTGGGCCACTCGGTGTTGCCGACCATGATCGCGACCGGCGAGCCGAGGGTCAGGCCGTGCCGGACACCGCCGAGGAAGGTGACCTCGTCCCGCTCGAATTTCATCCGAGCGCCGCGCCCGTAGCCGAGCCGCCGCCGCGCCAGGTGGTCCGCCACCATCTCCGTGGTGATCGGCACGCCGGCGGGAAGACCCTCCAGCGTCGCGACGAGTGCGGGTCCGTGGGACTCCCCCGCGGTCAGCCAGCGCAACCTGCTCAACGGTGCTCCTCAGTGCTCGCGCCCTGTTCCATCACGGCGCGAGCAGGGTGCGCGGCCCTGATCCGCCGGGCTCAATCCTCCCATGTCCTTCCGGGCGGTCCGGGCGCCGGTCCACCACCCGGACAGCGGCACGGGAAGAACGGCGGGAATCAGCCCCGGCCGTCGTCGCGGACGCGCTGCGGGGCGTAGGAGCCGAGGTAGTCGGTGCCCCTGCCCTGGTGGCCGGGTTCACCGGCGCGGGCCGCGCGGCGGTGGTCGATGCCGCGCCGCAGCTTGACGGTCCAGCGCGCCACGACGGCGAGGACGATCAGGACGAGGACCGCGGTCCGCAGCCAGTCGGGCCCGAACCCCGCGGCGAACTGGACGATCTCGGTCTTTCCGGATGCCGAGGACATGCCTGCGGACACGCCCCGCCCCGGTCCACCGGTTCCGTGAACGACAGGCCTAGCGCTCGGCGAGCGCGCGCTCCCCCGCCGTGCGCATGGCGGCGAGCGGCGCCGGGGTGCGGCCCGTCATCTGTTCGACCTGGAGCACCGCCTGGTGCAGCAGCAGGTCGAGGCCGCTGACGACGGCCCCGCCGTGCGCCGACCAGCGGGCGGCGAGCGTGGTCGGCCAGGGTTCGTAGAGCACGTCGAAGAGGGTGGCGGGCATCTCCGGCACGGCGGCGGCGAGGGCGTCGGTGGTGCCGGCGGGGGTGGTGGCGATCACCAGCGGGGCGCGCAGCGCCTCCTCGGCGCGCTCCCAGTCGGCGACGCGGATGCCGGTGCCCAGCCGCTCGGCCCAGCCGCGCATCTCGTCGGCGCGGGCCGCGCTGCGCACGTAGACGGTGATGTCGCCCGTGCAGATCCGGGCGAGCGCGGCGAGCGCGGAGGAGGCGGTGGCGCCGGCGCCCAGGATCGCGGCGCTCTCGACCTTCTCGACACCGTGCTCGCGCAGGGCGGCGACCATCCCGGGGATGTCGGTGTTGTCGCCGGTCCTGCGTCCGTCGGCGGTGAACACGACGGTGTTGACCGCGTCCACGGCGGAGGCCGTGTCGCTGATCTCGTCGAGCAGCGGGATCACGGCGCGCTTGAGCGGCATGGTCAGCGACAGCCCGGCCCACTCGGGCCCCAGCTTCCCGAGGAAGCCGGGCAGCGCCGCCTCGTCCACGTCGAAACGGTCGTACGTCCACTCCGCGAGGCCCAGTTCGGCGTAGGCGGCCCGGTGCAGGGCCGGTGAGAGGGAGTGGGCGATCGGGGAGCCGAGGACGGCGGCCCGGCGGCCGTCAGTCGCTGGTACTGGCATTGAACTTGTCCTTGAGCTGCTCGAACTCGGCGTTCGTCTTGGCGAACTCGGTCTTGTGTTCGCCGTCGGTGGCCACGAAGTAGATCCAGCCGTCGTCCGTCGGCTTCAGCGCCGCTTCGAGCGCCTCGTCACCGGGGTTGCCGATGGGACCGGGCGGCAGGCCCTTGTTCGTGTAGGTGTTGTACGGGTCCTTGTTGCTGTTGATCTCGGACTCGCTGATGTGGATGTTGCTCTGCTTCATGAGGTAGTTGTACGTGGAGTCGAACTGGAGCAGCTGGTTCGTCTCGTAGTTGTCCGTCTTGAGACGGTTGTAGACCACCTCGGCCATCTTGCGGAAGTCGTCGTGGGTCTTGCCCTCCGCCTGCACCAGGCTGGCGACCGTCACGAGCTGCCACGGCCCGTCGAGCCCCAGCTCCTCCGACTTCTTCGCGAAGCCCAGCTCCTCGTACTTGTCGGTGGCCCGGCCCACCATCTCCTTCAGGACCTCCTCGGGCTTCTGGCCCTTGGCGGCGGAGTAGCTCGACGGGTAGAGGAAGCCCTCCAGCGGGTCCTTGACGTTCGGGTGGTTCTTCGCCCAGTCGGGCAGGCCGAGGTTCTTCCACTTGGTCTCGGCGATCTTCTCGGTGGTGCCGTCCGCGACTTCCAGGCGCTTGTCGATCAGCTTGTAGACGGAGGCGTTGCGCGTGCCCTCGGGAATGACCAGCGTGTTGCGGCTCTCGGGGCTGAGCATCAGCTTCACCGCGCTGTCGGCGGACATCTCCTTCTGCAGCGTGTAGACGCCGTCCTGGATGCCCTTGGCGTCGGGGTTGCCCTGCAGCGCGGTGATGAACGCGTCGACGCTCTTGACGACGCCCTTGCGTTTCAGCTCCTGTCCGATGACGGAGCCGCCGGCGCCCTTGGGGACGGTGACGGTCACCTGCGTGCCGTTGCCGTCCCCCGCGAAGTCCGGGGCCTCGCCGAAACGGTCCTGGTAGAACTGGTAGCCGAAGTAGGTGACGCCGACCGCGCCGCCGCCGAGCACGAGGCAGACCACGAGGCACGCACAACCGTTCCGCCTCTTCTTCGGCTTCTTGCCTCCCCGGCCGCCCCGGCGGTCGCCGCGCCCGGGTCCGTCGTCCCCGGCGTCGTCGTCGCCCTCCCCGTCCCCGCCCGCGAAGAAGGCGTGTTCCCCCTGGTCGGGGCCCGGGTCCCAGTCGGTGCGCTCCGGCTCCGGCTCGGTGCGCCGGCGGCTCGGCGGCTCCGGCGGCGGGTAGGCGTCCTGGGTGCCGTAGAAGTCGGGCTGCTCGGCGCCGGGGGCGGCCTGCTGCCCGTACGGGTCGGCGGGGTCGGCGGGATACGCGGGCGGCTGCTGGGAACCGGTGGACCACTCACCGGCGTCGTACTGTGACGAGCCCTGCTGCTGTACCGGGTACTGCTGGGGATCCTGCTGCTGCGCCGGGTACTGCTGCTGGGCGTAGTGCTGGTCGTACTGCTGCTGGTCGTACTGTCCGCCGTACTGCTGACCGTCGTACTGCTGATTGTCGTACGGGTACTGCTGCGTCTGGCCGTACGCGGCCTGGTCGCCGTCTCCCCAGTCGCCGTGCTGCGGCTGCTGCGGATAGTGCTGCTGGCCGCCGTGCGGGTGCTGCTGACCCCCGTGGGTCTGCTGCTCTGCCCATCCGCCGTTCCCGTACAACGGGTCCTGCGGATCCCACGGTTCGGAGCCCTGGCCACGGCCATACTCAGTCATGGATCCCCTAGAGCCGCGAGGCGGCGGTCACGCGGCTCTCACCGACCGCTTACCGTTCCGCCTCTCTCTGTGCGGTGGCTGTTCGAACACCGCCGCATCGCGCGGAACGTTACCGTACAGCGATCAGATGACCACTTCGACGCCCTCGCCAGGCGGATTACCTGACACCCGTTCGGATTCAAGTGCCTGCTGAAGGATGATCACAGCGGCGGCCTGGTCGATGACCTTGCGGCCCTTCTTGGAGTTCACCCCGGACGCGCGCAGCCCCTGGCTCGCCGTGACGGTCGTCATACGCTCGTCGACGAGCCGTACGGAGACGGGGGCGACGCCCTTGGCCAGCTCCTGGGCGAAACGGCGGACCTTGGCCGCGGCCGGGCCCTCGCCCCCCTTGAGGGAACGCGGGAGCCCGACGACGACCTCGATCGGCTCGTACTCCTCCACGATCGCGCGCAGCCGCCGGTGCGCGGCCGGGATGTCCCGGCCCGGCACCGTCTCCACGGGTGTGGCGAGGATCCCGTCGGGGTCGCACGAGGCGACCCCGATCCGGGCGTCCCCGACGTCGATCGCGAGCCGACGTCCTCTGCGCATTACTTCGCCGTCTCCCCGACCAGGCGCTCCACGGCGGCCACGGCGTCGCCGATGGCGGCCGGGTTCTGGCCGCCGCCCTGGGCGACGTCCGGCTTGCCGCCACCGCCGCCGCCGAGGGTCTTGGCGGCGGTGCGGACCAGGTCACCGGCCTTGAGGCCGCGGTCACGGGCGGCGTCGTTGGTGGCGATGACGGTGAGCGGCTTGCCGTTGGCCGTGGTGAACAGGGCCACCACGGCGGCCCGGCCGCCCTGGATGCGGCCGCGGACGTCGAGGACGAGCCTGCGCAGGTCGTCGGCGGTGGTGCCGTCCGGGACCTGCCCCGTGACCAAGGCCACACCCCGTACGTCCTTGGCCGACTCGGCGAGACCGGCGGCGGCCTGAAGCACCTTCTCCGCGCGGAACTTCTCGATCTCCTTCTCGGCGTCCTTCAACTTGCCGAGCATGGCGGAGACCTTCTCCGGCAGCTCCTCCGGACGGCCCTTGATCAGCTCCTGGAGCTGGGCGACGACCGTGTGCTCGCGGGCGAGGAAGTTGTAGGCGTCCACCCCGACGAGGGCCTCGATACGGCGCACACCGGAGCCGATGGAGGACTCGCCGAGCAGCTTCACCAGACCGAGCTGGGCGGTGTTGTGCACGTGGGTGCCGCCGCACAGCTCCTTGGAGAAGTCGCCGATGGTGACGACGCGCACGCGCTCGCCGTACTTCTCGCCGAACTCGGCGATGGCGCCCTGCTTCTTGGCCTCGTCGATGCCCATGACGTCGGCGCGGACGTCGAGGTCGCGGGCGAGCACCTCGTTGATCTTCTGCTCGACGTCGGTCATCACGGCCGTCGGGACGGCGGACGGGGAGCCGAAGTCGAAGCGGAACCGGCCGGGCTGGTTCTCGGAACCGGCCTGGGCGGCCGTCGGGCCGAGGGCGTCGCGCAGCGCCTGGTGGGTGAGGTGGGTGGCGGAGTGGGCGCGGGCGATGGCCGTGCGGCGCCGGGCGTCGATGGCGGCCTCGGCCTTGGCGCCGACGGTGACCTCGCCGACCTGGACGACGCCCTTGTGGACGTAGACGCCCGGGACCGGCTTCTGGCAGTCGCGGATCTCGATGACGGCGCCGGACTCGGTGCGGATGCGGCCGGTGTCGCCGATCTGACCGCCGCCCTCGGCGTAGAACGGGGTGCGGTCGAGGACGATCTCGACCTCGTCGCCCTCGGAGGCGGCCGGCGAGGAGGCGCCGTCGACGAGGATGCCGACGACCGTGGACTCGGTCTCGGTGTCCGTGTAGCCGATGAAGTCGGTGGCGCCGGCCCGGTCGGCGATCTCCCGGTAGGCGCCGAGCCCGGCGTGGCCGGTCTTCTTGGCCTGGGCGTCGGCCTTGGCGCGCTCCCGCTGCTCCTTCATCAGGCGCCGGAAGCCGTCCTCGTCCACGGAGAGGCCCTGTTCGGCGGCCATCTCCAGGGTGAGGTCGATCGGGAAGCCCCAGGTGTCGTGGAGCAGGAAGGCCTTGTCGCCGGCGAGTACGGTGCCGCCGGACTGCTTGGTCTCGCTCACGGCGGTGTCGAGGATGGTGGTGCCGGCCTTCAGCGTCTTCAGGAAGGCGTTCTCCTCGGCGAGGGCGACCTTCTCGATCCGCTCGCGGTCGGTGATCAGCTCGGGGTACTGCTGCCCCATCATGTCGATCACGACGTCGATCAGGTCCTTGACGACCGGACCGGTGGCGCCGAGGAGGCGCATGTTGCGGATGGCGCGGCGCATGATGCGGCGCAGCACGTAACCGCGGCCCTCGTTGCCGGGGGTGACGCCGTCGCCGATGAGCATCACGGAGGTGCGCATGTGGTCGGTCACCACGCGCAGCGAGACGTCGGAGGCGTGGGCGTCGCCGTAGGCGACACCGGTCAGCTCGGTGGCCTTCTTGATGACGGCCATGGAGGTGTCGATCTCGTACATGTTCTGCACGCCCTGCAGAATCATGGCGAGCCGCTCCAGGCCGAGCCCGGTGTCGATGTTCTTGCTCGGCAGCTCCCCGAGGATCTCGAAGTCCTCCTTGCCGATGCCCTCGCCCCGCTCGTACTGCATGAAGACGAGGTTCCAGATCTCCACGTACCGCTCGTCGTTGACGGCGGGGCCGCCCTCGGCGCCGAACTCGGGGCCGCGGTCGTAGTTGATCTCGGAACAGGGGCCGCAGGGGCCGGGGACGCCCATCGACCAGTAGTTGTCCTTCTTGCCGAGGCGCTGGATGCGCTCGGCGGGGACGCCCACGACGTCGCGCCAGATGCGCTCGGCCTCGTCGTCCTCCAGGTACACGGTGATCCACAGGCGCTCGGGGTCGAGGCCGTAACCGCCCTTGTCCTGGGCGCCGGTGAGCAGCTCCCAGGCGTACTTGATGGCGCCTTCCTTGAAGTAGTCGCCGAAGGAGAAGTTGCCGCACATCTGGAAGAACGTGCCGTGGCGGGTGGTCTTGCCGACCTCTTCGATGTCCGGGGTGCGCACGCACTTCTGGACGCTGGTGGCGCGGTCGAAGGGCGGCTTGACGTCGCCCAGGAAGTAGGGCTTGAACGGCACCATGCCGGCCGGGACGAGGAGCAGAGTCGGGTCGTCCGCGATGAGCGACGCCGAAGGGACGACGGTGTGCCCGCGCTCCTCGAAGAAGCTCAGCCAGCGGCGGCGGATCTCGGCCGACTCCATCAGTGGTCCTCATTCCGGTTGTACGAGTACGTCGTCCTGTCGACATACGTCGATTTGCTGCGGTTCTCGATGGCGGTGTACCGCCGGGGGGCGGGGAGTTCGCGGTCGGGGTCGACGGGGGCGTTGATCCCCAGCGCCTCGCCCAGCTCCTCCTCGCGCTGTGCCATGTTGTCGCGGACGTCGAGCGCGAAGCCCACCGCGCGGTCCTTCAGCCGGCCGCCCGCCTCGACGGCCTTGTTGGCCGCGGTGACGGCGAGGTTCTCGGGGCTGAGCTGCTTCAGCTTGCGGTTGACCTTGGTGGTGGCCCACACTCCGGCGGCGACGCCGCTGGTGAACCAGAAGGTACGGCGGAACATCTCTGGGTCAGTCCTTCTTCCGCTTCGCGCGACGCGACGACGGGACGGTGCGGCCGACCACGACGGTGCGCCGGGCCGACTCGGCCGGGGCGTCCTCCTTGCGGCCGCCCATCGCCCGGCGCACGCCGTAGCCGAAGGCCGCGACCTTGACCAGGGGGCCGCCGAAGGTGGAGGCGACGGTGGTCGACAGCGCGGAGGCGTTCGACGTGACCTCCTGGACGTCGGAGGCGATCGCGTCGACCCGCTCGATCTGGGTCTGCGCGGAACGCACCGCCGTGGAGGCGTCGGCCAGCAGCGGGACGGCCTGGTCGGTCACATCCGCCACGAGCTTGGTGGTCGCCTTGAGCGTCTGGGCCAGCCTCACCAGTGCGACGGCGAGGAAGGAGACCAGGATCGCCCAGAAGACGGCCACCAGGATCCCGGCCACCTCTCCACCGGACACCGCGTGCACCCGCTCCCTTAAACGTTCCTGAACGAAACGTGCCTGAACATCGAGAAAGTCGTTCCCCGAGCCTACAGCGCCACGGGTGGGGCTCCGTACCGGATTACCGCCCGCGCGCGGCGCGGTTCGGCGATCTGATTGTACGGAGCGCAAGCGGTTGAGTACGCTGCGTTGCCTATGGGTGATCAACGGCATGACAGAACCGTCCCGGTCGGGAACCTGCCGCTGGAGCTCGACGCCTTCGTGGGGCGTGCCGCGGAGCTCGCCGGACTGGACCGGGCGCTGCGCGCGGCGCGGCTGGTGACCGTCACCGGGGTGGGCGGAGTGGGCAAGTCGCGGCTGGCGGAGCGGGCCGCGGCCCGGTCGGCGCCGCGGGACGGCGTCTGGCGGGTGGAGCTGGCCCCGGTGCGCGACCCGGAGTTCGTGGAGTACGCGGTCGTGGAGGCGCTGGGCCTGACCGACCACACCACCCGGCTCCCCCGCGAGACGCTCACGGCCCATCTCGCCGAGCGCGAGCTGCTGCTCGTCCTCGACGGGGTCGAGCACCTGGTGGACGCCTGCGCGGAGCTGGTGACCGAGCTGCTGGGCCGGGCCCCCGGGCTGCGGGTGCTGGCGGTGGGGCGCAGACCGCTGGCGGTCTCCGGGGAGCGGCTGTTCCCGCTGGCGCCGCTGGCCGCGGAGGAGGCGGTCACGCTGCTGGCGGTCCGCGCGGCGCAGCAGGGCGTGGAGGTCGGCCGCGGTGACACCGCCGAGGCGCGGGAGCTGTGCGCGCGTCTCGACGGCATTCCGCTGGCGATCGAGCTGGCCGCGGGCCGGCTGGGCGCGCTGACGCCGGGGCAGGTGCTGAGCCGGCTGGACGACCGCTTCCGGCTGCTGGCCGGGGAGAACCGGACGGTGCTCCCCCGGCACCGGGCGCTGCGCACGGCGATCGGCTGGAGCCACGAGCTGTGCACGCCCGAGGAGCGGCTGCTGTGGGCGCGCCTGTCGGTGTTCGCGGGGCGGTTCGACCTGGAGGCCGCCGAGTACGTGTGCAGCGGCGGCGGTCTGCACGCCGACGACGTGCTCGACGTGCTCGCGGCGCTGCTCGCCCAGTCGGTGCTGACCCGCGAGGAGACCCCGGCGGGGGTGCGCTACCGGATGCTGGACACGGTCCGGGCGTACGGCGCCGAGTGGCTGGAGGCGACCGGGGACGCGGTGCGGCTCAGGCGGCGGCACCGCGACTGGTACGTGGGGCTGGCGACCTGGTGCGAGCTGGACTGGTTCTCACCGCGCCAGCCTGAGGTCGCGGCCCGTGTCGAGGCGGAGCTGCCGAACCTGCGCAGTGCCCTGGAGTACTGCCTGGCCGATCCGGACGGCGCGCATCTGGGCCAGTACCTGGCGGGTTCGCTGTGGTTCCACTGGGTGGGCTGCGGACGGCTGGCGGAGGGCCGGCACTGGCTGGACCAGGCGGTGCAGCTGGACGCCGAGCGGACCGCCCACGAGCAGTCCCGGCTGAAGGCGCTGTGGGTGCTGGCCTACGTGGCCATCCTCCAGGGCGACACGGTGCCGGCGCTGGCGGCGCTCCAGGAGTGCCGGGAGGAGGCGGAGCACGCCGGGAATCCGACGGCGGTGGCGTACGCGGTGCACCGCACGGGCTGCCTCGCGCTGGTCACCGACGACATGGCGGGCGCCGAGACGCTGCTGCGCTCGGCGCTGGAGCGCTACCAGGAGATCGGCGAGCTGAACAGCAATGTCCTGATGGGGCAGGTCGAGCTGGCGATGGCGCGGGCCTTCCAGGGCGACCTCGCGGACGCGGTGCGGCTGTGCGAGGACGTGCGCCGGGTCTGCGACGACCACGGCGAGCGCTGGGCGCGGACGTACGCGCTGTACGTCCTGGCCTACGCCGCGTGGTACGAGGGCGATCCGGGAGGGGCCCGGCGGCTGCTGACCGTCTGCCTGGACGACGCGCACGGCTTCCACGACCTGCTGGGGTCGGTGCTGGCGCTGGAGCTGCTCGCCCTGGTCACGCTGACGGAGGGCGACGCGGCGGAGGCGGCGGTGCTCCAGGGGGCGGCGGCCCGGATGTGGCCCGCGGTGGGCCTGCCGCTCTTCGGTTCGGCGCACTACAACGCGCCGCACGAGCTGTGCGAGGCCGCCGCGCGGGAGCTGCTCGGCGACGGGTGCTACGAGGAGTACCTGCGGCTCGGCGGGCTGCTGGGCCGGGACGAGGCGGTGGTCCGGGCGCTGCGGCGGCCCGGGGAGCCGGCGGCGCTGCCGGGTCCGCGCGGCGCGGTCCCGCAGGCCACGGCGCCGGGGGCCTGACACGACGGAGCCCGCCGCCCCTCGCCCGAAGGCGGGGGACGGCGGGCCCGAAGTACCGCGGAAGTGACTGCGTCCGGCTGGATCAGCGGGCGTAGTACTCGACGACGAGCTGCTCGTCGCAGATCACCGGGATCTCCTTGCGGTTCGGCTCACGGTCCAGGCGGAACGCCAGGGCCTTGAGGTTCACCTGGAGGTAGCGCGGGGTCTCGCCGTCGGGGGCGAAGCCACCCTCGCGGGCGACCTGGAAGAGCGTCTTCTCCTTGGAGCGGTCGCGCACCTGGATGACGTCGTCCGGACGGACGCGGAAGGACGGCTTGTCGACCTTCTGGCCGTTGACCGCGATGTGGCCGTGGACGACCATCTGGCGGGCCTGGTAGATCGTGCGGGCGATGCCCGAGCGCAGGACCAGGGCGTCGAGGCGGCGCTCCAGCTCCACGATCAGGGCCTCACCGGTCTTGCCCTGGACCTTGGAGGCACGCTCGTAGGCACGGACGAGCTGACGCTCGGAGACGTCGTACTGGGCGCGCAGGCGCTGCTTCTCCAGCAGACGGACCTTGTAGTCCGAGTTCTGCTTGCGGCCACGGCCGTGCTCGCCCGGCGGGTAGGGGCGGGCCTCGAAGTACTTGACGGCCTTCGGGGTCAGCGCGATGCCGAGGGCACGCGACTTCTTGACCTTGGGGCGGGACTGGTTCGCCACTGTCTCTCATTTCCTGGTGTTCGGCTTGTCAGGGTGGGAGGGAGGTCGCATCCGCAGCCGGGGAAACCCTCCTCGTCCCGCGGGACGGGGTGGGCAGCCGCTCCCCTGTACTGGGCACATACGTGCAGCACGCGAGTGGCCCACCGACCGGTCCCGTCGTACGGATACGAGGGTGGTGGTGGGCTGCCCGCGACACCGTTCGACGGTGCGCGACGCTCCTGGAACCCCGCTGAGGGGGTTCCGGCCGGGTGTCCCGCTCTGACTGCGCGGGACTCGGCACTCCGAGCGATTCTACAGGGTGGTCAGGACTGCTTCCGACCGAGGTGCTTCCTGGTCCACTCGACGGCGTCGGCGTAGCGCGCCTCGGCGCCGTGCCGGGTCGGGGTGTAGTACTCGCGGTCCTTCAGGGCGTCGGGCGCGTACTGCTGGGTGGCGATGCCCTCGGGGAGGTCGTGCGGGTAGACGTAGCCCTGGCCGTGGCCGAGCTTGCCCGCGCCCTGGTAGTGGCTGTCGCGCAGGTGGGCGGGGACGGTCCCGGCGTGCCCCTTGCGCACGTCCTCCAGGGCGGCGCCGATCGCGGTGGTCGCGGCGTTGGACTTCGGGGCGAGGGCCAGGGCGATGGTGGCGTGGCTGAGGGTGAGCGCGGCCTCGGGGAAGCCGATCATGGCGACGGCCTGGGCGGCGGCGACCGCGGTCGGCAGGGCGGTGGGGTCGGCGAGGCCGATGTCCTCGCTGGCGGAGATCATCAGGCGGCGGGCGATGAAGCGGGGGTCCTCGCCGGCCTCGATCATGCGGGCCAGGTAGTGCAGGGCGGCGTCGACGTCGGAGCCGCGGATGGACTTGATCAGGGCGCTGGCGACGTCGTAGTGCTGGTCGCCGTCGCGGTCGTACTTCACGGCCGCCCGGTCGACCGTCTCCTCCAGGGTCTCCAGGGAGATGTCCGCCTCGCCCTTGTCGAGCGCGGCGCCGGCGGCGGCCTCCAGGGCGGTCAGCGCGCGGCGGGCGTCGCCCCCGGCGATCCGCAGCAGGTGGTCCTCGGTGCCCTCGGGGAGCGCGACGGCGCCCTTGAGGCCGCGGTCGTCGGTGAGGGCGCGGCGGAGCAGGCCCCTGATGTCGTCGTCGGTGAGCGACTCCAGGGTGAGCAGGAGCGAGCGGGACAGGAGCGGGGAGATGATCGAGAAGTAGGGGTTCTCGGTGGTCGCGGCGATCAGGGTGACCCAGCGGTTCTCCACGGCGGGCAGCAGGGAGTCCTGCTGGGCCTTGCTGAAGCGGTGGATCTCGTCGAGGAAGAGGACGGTCTCCTTGCCGTACCCGCCGACGGCGCGGCGGGCGCCGTCGATGACCGTACGGACCTCCTTGACGCCGGCGGTGATCGCCGACAGCTCCACGAACCGCTTGTCGGTGGCCTTGGAGACGACGTACGCCAGGGTGGTCTTCCCGGTGCCGGGCGGGCCCCAGAGGATCACCGAGGAGGGGCCCGCGGGGCCGGACGCCCCCTCGCCGACCAGGCGGCGCAGCGGGGAGCCCGGCTTCAGCAGGTGCTGCTGGCCCACCACCTCGTCGAGGGTGCGCGGGCGCATCCGGACGGCCAGGGGGCTCCCGGACGGGTCCTTCTCCTGGCGTTCTTCGGCTGCGGCGGTGAACAGATCGGGCTCCACACGGAAACCCTAAATCACCGCACCGACAGCGCGGCGGGCGCCGTCGGCCGGCCCGTCAGCTGGTCCAGAAGTCCCACCAGCGGGTCAGGACCAGCATGCCGATGATGCCGATGTGCAGCACCGGCAGCA
This sequence comes from Streptomyces sp. CRN 30, assembly GCF_034105845.1. Classification (NCBI taxonomy): domain Bacteria; kingdom Bacillati; phylum Actinomycetota; class Actinomycetes; order Kitasatosporales; family Streptomycetaceae; genus Streptomyces; species Streptomyces sp. CRN 30. The sequence continues at coordinate 29,765 of NZ_JAVRHI010000571.1, forward strand.
CCCAGGTGAACTCGCCGAAGAAGCCGCGCAGCCAGCCCGGGGCGGGCAGGAAGCCCTTGCGGACGTTGAAGCTGGTCACGTACCAGAACATGATGATCGTCGCGACCCAGGCGAGGGAGCACCACAGGCACAGGGCGTTGATCCGGTACAGGGACTGGAACTGGAGCCAGGTGCAGAAGCCGACGCCGAAGAGGGTGCCGGCGTTGAAGGTGAGCCAGTACCAGCGCGGGAAGCGGGCGCGGGCCAGCAGGCTCATGCCGACGCAGATGACGACGGCGTAGGCGGCGAGGCCCAGCATCGGGTTGGGGAAGCCGAACGCGGACGCCTGGTCGCTCTCCATGACGCTGCCGCAGGAGACGACGGGGTTCAGGCTGCACCCGGGGACGAAGGTGGTCCCCGCGACCTTGGCCTCCAGCAGCTTGAACTTGTCGATCGTGATGACCCACGCGGCGAGCAGTCCGGCGGCGCCGGTGATCACCAGCAGCAGGGCGAAGGCGCGGCTGCCGCCCTCGGCGCGGGGCGCGGGGACCTCGGGGCCCGTGGACGGCTCGGGGTCGGGCTCCGTGGAGACGTCCTTCACTGTCGTCTTGCTCATCACGCCGATTCCGTCACTAGAGTCTCGGGGTTGCTTCGGGCTCCGCCATTGTGCCGCACGTATGCGTGTTTCCACCGTTCGCTGGGCATAAGGAGGGACCTTCGGTCGCCCTCAAGGGCCGGATTCCGGCCGATGCGTGTGCCGGTGCCGAATGCGCGTGCGGGTCCGCTGTGGTTCTCGCGCAGTTCCCCGCGCCCCTTCGAGGGGCGCGGGGAACTGCGCGAGCGGCCACAGCGGGCCTTCAGCCGAGGCGGCTCTCCAGTTCCGCGACGATCTCGTTGACGCCGATCGCCGTCTGCTCGCCGGACTCCATGTCCTTGAGCTGGACGACGCCCTCGGCGAGGTCACGCTCGCCGGCGACGACGGTGTACCGCGCGCCGCTGCGGTTGGCGTTCTTCATCGCGCCCTTGAGGCCCTTGCCGCCGTAGGAGAAGTCCGCGGCGATGCCGTTCTTGCGCAACTCGGTGACCTTGGCGAACAGCACGCGCCGGGCCTCCTCGCCGAGCGGCACCGCGAAGACCGACGTGGCGGCGGGGATGTCCAGCTCGACGCCCTCCGCCTCCAGGGCGAGGACGGTGCGGTCGACGCCGAGGGCCCAGCCGACGGACGGCAGCGCGGGGCCGCCGATCATCTCGGAGAGACCGTCGTAGCGGCCGCCGCCGCCCACCGCGGACTGCGAGCCGAGCCCGTCGTGGACGAACTCGAAGGTGGTGCGCGTGTAGTAGTCCAGGCCGCGGACCAGCTTGGGGTCGTCCTCGAAAGCGACGCCCGCCGCCGTGATCAGCTCGCGGACCTCCTCGTGGTACGCCTTGCAGGCGTCGCAGAGGTAGTCGCGCAGGAGCGGGGCGCCGGTGAGCTGCTTCTGCACCTCCGGGCGCTTGTCGTCCAGGACGCGCAGCGGGTTGATGTCCGCGCGGCGCAGCGTCTCCTCGTCGAGGTCCAGCCCGCGCAGGAACTCCTGGAGCGCCGCGCGGTAGACCGGCCGGCACTCCTTGTCGCCCAGGCTGTTGAACAGGATGCGGAACCGGCTCAGGCCCAGCGAGCGGTACGCCTGGTCGGCCAGGATGATCAGCTCGGCGTCGAGCGCCGGGTCCTCCGCGCCGATCGCCTCGGCGCCGACCTGCGAGAAGTGGCGGTAACGGCCCTTCTGCGGGCGCTCGTAGCGGTAGTAGGAGCCCGAGTACCAGAGCTTGACCGGGAGATTGCCCGCCTTGTGCAGGTTGGCCTCCAGGGCGGCGCGCAGGACGGAGGCCGTGCCCTCCGGGCGCAGGGCGAGCCGGTCGCCGCCCTTGGTCTCGAAGGCGTACATCTCCTTGGTCACGATGTCGGTGGACTCGCCGACACCGCGCGCGAACAGCTCGACGTTCTCGAAGCCGGGCGTCTCGATGTAGCCGTAGCCGGAGGCGCGCAGCGGGGCCGCGATCGCCTCGCGGACCGCCAGGTAGCGGGCGGAGTCCGGCGGCAGCAGGTCGTACGTGCCCTTGGGGGCCTTGAAGGTGCTCACGGGAAGAGTCTCGTCACATTCCTCGTCGGGGGGCCTCGGGGGCCTCCTGGCCGGCCGCTGCCGCCTGCCGCAGATACGGGTTGGCGGCGCGTTCCTGGCCGATGGTCGTCTGGGGGCCGTGTCCGGACAGCACCACGGTCTGGTCGTCGAGCGGCAGGACCACGCGGGTCAGGGACTCGACCATGTCGTCCATGGAGCCACCGGGCATGTCGGTGCGTCCGATGGAGCCGGCGAACAGCAGGTCGCCCGAGAACAGGATCGGCGGGATGTCCGCCGCCCCGGGCAGGCCGAAGGTCACCGACCCCTTGGTATGGCCCGGCGCGTGCGCGACGGTCAGCTCCAGGCCCGCCAGCTCCAGCCTCGCGCCGTCGGACAGTTCCCGGACGTCGTCCGGCTCCCCCACGGTCAGCTCGCCCATCAGCGGCATCCCGATCGACCGGCCGATCCCCTTCTCGGGGTCGCTCATCATGTAGCGGTCGGCCGGGTGGATCCACGCGGGCACGTCGTTGGCCCCGCAGACCGGGACCACCGAGGCGACGTGGTCGATGTGGCCGTGGGTGAGGACGACGGCGACCGGCTTGAGCCGGTGCTTCTGCAGCGCTTCGGCGACGCCCGGGGCGGCCTGGTGGCCAGGGTCGATGATCACGCACTCCGCACCGGCGGCCGGGGCGACGAGGTAACAGTTCGTCCCCCAGGCCCCGGCGGGGAACCCGGCAATGAGCACGATCGTCCTTCGTTGTGTCGAAACGGGTGGCTTGTGAGCGGGCTGCGCCCGTGGTCAGAGCCTACCGGCGGTGCCGATTCCTCAGCGAACCCATATACGGTACGGGGCTAACGCAGGCGGTCGGCCCACGAGCACGCACGCGTACCGGTCGGCACACGAAGACGCATGAGGAGACAACCCGGTGGTCAGCCAGGAGCAGCGGCGGCGTCAGCTCGCCCGGGAGAAGTTCTTGCGGCAGCAGCAGCGGCGCACGTCAGCGCGGCGCAAGGCACGGATGCGGAATTCGGTGATCGCGTCGGTGCTCGGCGTGATTCTGGTGGGCAGCCTCGCGCTGTACACGACCGGAACACTCAAGGGCGACGACGACGACAAGTCGAACACGAGCGCCGAGGCGAGCCCGAGCGCGGAGGCGAGCAAGGCCGCCGACCCGTGCGACAAGGCCGCTTCGGGCAAGCCCGCGACGAAGACGTGGAAGAAGGAGCCGGCCATGTCCATCGACAAGTCGGCCGACTACACCATGAAGCTGGACACGACGTGCGGCGAGATAGACGTCGCGCTGAAGACCTCGGCGGCACCGCACACGGTCAACTCGTTCGAGTTCCTGGCCGGCAAGGGCTACTTCGACCACACCAACTGCCACCGGCTCACGACCAGCGGCATCTACGTGCTGCAGTGCGGTGACCCGACCGGGCAGGGCACCGGCGGTCCCGGCTACACGATCCCGGACGAGAACCTGAAGGACAAAAGCCTGAAGGACAACGTCTACCCGGCGGGCACGGTCGCGATGGCCAACACCGGCCAGGCGGACACCGGCGGCAGCCAGTTCTTCCTCGTCTACCAGGACAGTCAGCTGCCGCCCAGCTACACGCCGTTCGGCACGATCTCGGACGCCGGCATGAAGGTCCTGAAGAAGATCGCCGCCGCCGGTGAGAGCACCGGCGCGGGTGACGGGGCGCCGAACGCGACGGTCGTGATCGACAAGGCGACCGTCGCGAAATCCTGACTGTCAACTGCGGAATTTCGGTCGCGCGGGATGCGGACAGGCCCCCCGCCGGTCGCCTATGTTGGCCGTGACGAAACTGTGGACGATGCCCGGGGGTGGGAAAGCCCTCCGCAGGCATCATGTGGAGGAGGCGCTGTGAGCAGCGACCCGTGGGGCCGCGTCGACGAGACGGGGACCGTGTACGTGCGTACGGCCGACGGCGAGCAGGTCGTCGGTTCCTGGCAGGCAGGCTCCCCCGAGGAGGCACTTGCCTACTTCGAGCGCAAGTACGAGGGCCTGGTGGTCGAGATCGGCCTCCTCGAGAAGCGAGTGAAGACCACCGATCTGTCGGCCAAGGACGCCCAGGCCGCAGTGGACCACCTGCGCGAGCAGGTGGACGCGCACCACGCGGTCGGCGACCTGCAGGCGCTGAGGGAGCGGCTGGACAAGCTCGTCGCGCTGGTGGAGGCCCGTCGCGAGGAGCGCAAGGCGCAGCGCGCGAAGCAGTCCGACGAGGCCCGTCAGGCCAAGGAGGACCTGGTCACCGAGGCCGAGCAGCTGGCCGCGTCCGACCAGTGGCGGGCCGCCGGTGAGCGGCTGCGGGCGCTGGTGGACACCTGGAAGGGGCTGCCGCGCCTTGACCGCAAGTCCGACGACGAGCTGTGGCACCGCTTCTCGCACGCGCGCTCGGCGTTCTCCAAGCGGCGCAAGCAGCACTTCGCGCAGCTGGACGCGCAGCGCGAGGACGCCCGGCAGGCCAAGGAGCGGCTGGTCGGCGAGGCCGAGGCACTCTCCGGTTCGACGGACTGGGGTCCGACGGCCGCGCGCTACCGCGAGCTGATGACGGAGTGGAAGGCCGCGGGCCGCGCGCAGCGGGAGCACGAGGACGACCTGTGGAACCGCTTCCGCGGCGCCCAGGACGTGTTCTTCGCCGCGCGCAGCGCGGTGTTCGCCGAGCGCGACGCCGAGCAGACCGAGAACCTCAAGCTCAAGGAGGAGCTGGCCGAGGAGGCCGAGAAGCTCCTTCCGGTCACGGATCTGAAGGCGTCCCGCGCCGCGTTCCGCGCGATCAACGAGCGCTGGGAGGCGATCGGTCATGTGCCGCGCGACGCCCGGCCGAAGGTCGAGGGCCGGATGCACGCGGTCGAGCGGGCGCTGCAGGAGGCCGAGGAGAGCGAGTGGCGCCGGACCAACCCGGAGGCACGCGCGCGTGCCGCGGGTCTGACCGGTCAGCTCCAGGCCGCCGTGGACAAGCTCAAGGGCCAGATCGAGCAGGCCCGCGCCCAGGGCAACAACGCCCGCGCGGACAAGCTGGAGCGTGAGCTGGAGGGCCGCCAGGCACTGCTGGACCAGGCGCTGAAGGGCCTGGAGGAGTTCGGCGGCTGACGCGGTCCGGACGACGACGAGGAAGGGGCCCCTGTCCGGGGCCCCTTCTCCGTGCGTGGAGCCCGTCCTACGAGGGCCTGCGCGCCGACGTCACGCGGTACACGTCGTAGACGCCCTCCACCCCGCGTACGGCCTTCAGGACGTGTCCCAGGTGCTTGGGGTCGCCCATCTCGAAGGTGAAGCGGGAGGTGGCCACCCGGTCACGGGAGGTCTGCACGGCCGCGCTGAGGATGTTGACGTGCTGGTCGGACAGGACCCGGGTGACGTCCGACAGCAGCCGGGAGCGGTCGAGGGCCTCGACCTGGATGGCGACCAGGAAGACCGAGGACTGGGTGGGCGCCCACTCGACCTCCAGGATGCGCTCGGGCTCGCGGGAGAGCGAGTCCACGTTGACGCAGTCGCTGCGGTGGACGGAGACGCCGCTGCCGCGGGTGACGAAGCCGATGATCGGGTCGCCGGGGACGGGCGTGCAACATCGGGCCAGCTTGACCCAGACGTCGTCGACGCCCTTGACCACGACGCCGGGGTCGGCGTTGCTGCGCCGCTTGCGCCCGCGGCCCCGGGACGGCGGTACCGCCTCGTCGATCTCCTCGGTGGCCGCCTCCTCGCCGCCGAGCGCCTGCACCAGCTTCTGCACGATGTTCTGCGCGGAGACGTGGCCCTCGCCGATCGCCGCGTACAGCGCGGAGATGTCGGAGTAGCGCATCTCGTGCGCGAGCGTGACCAGGGAGTCACCGGTGAGGATGCGCTGGATCGGCAGGTTCTGCTTGCGCATCGCGCGGACGATGGCGTCCTTGCCCTGCTCGATGGCCTCGTCGCGGCGCTCCTTGGAGAACCAGGCGCGGATCTTGTTGCGGGCGCGCGGTGACTTGACGAAGCCCAGCCAGTCGCGGGAGGGGCCGGCGCCGGGTGCCTTGGAGGTGAAGACCTCCACCAGGTCGCCGTTGTCCAGGGTGGACTCCAGCGGGACCAGGCGGCCGTTGACCCGGGCTCCTATGGTCCGGTGGCCGACCTCGGTGTGCACCGCGTAGGAGAAGTCGACCGGTGTCGCGCCGGCCGGGAGAGCTATGACGTCGCCCTTGGGGGTGAAGACGAAGACCTCGTTGCGGGAGAGGTCGAAGCGCAGGGACTCCAGGAACTCGCCGGGGTCCTCGGTCTCCTTCTGCCAGTCCAGGAGCTGGCGCAGCCACGCCATGTCGTTGAGGTGGTCGTCCTTGCCGGTGGACCTGGGCGCGTCGGAGCGCACCTTGGAGGCGCCGGCGACGGCCTCCTGCTTGTACTTCCAGTGCGCGGCGATGCCGTACTCCGCGCGGCGGTGCATGTCGAAGGTGCGGATCTGCAGCTCGACCGGCTTGCCGCTGGGTCCGATGACCGTCGTGTGCAGCGACTGGTACATGTTGAACTTGGGCATCGCGATGTAGTCCTTGAACCGCCCCGGAACCGGGTTCCAGCGGGCGTGGACCGTGCCGAGCGCGGCGTAGCAGTCGCGGACGGTGTCGACCAGGACGCGGATGCCCACCAGGTCGTAGATCTCCGCGAAGTCCCGGCCGCGGACGATCATCTTCTGGTAAACGCTGTAGTAGTGCTTGGGGCGGCCGGTGACGGTCGCCTTGATGCGGGCGGCCCGCAGGTCCTGCTGGACCTCGTCGGTGACGACCGCGAGGTACTCGTCGCGCTTGGGGGCGCGCTCGGCGACCAGGCGGACGATCTCGTCGTACATCTTGGGGTAGAGGATCGCGAAGGCGAGGTCCTCCAGTTCCCACTTGATGGTGTTCATGCCCAGGCGGTGGGCGAGCGGCGCGTAGATCTCCAGGGTCTCGCGCGCCTTCTTCTCCTGCTTCTCGCGCTTGAGGTAGCGCATGGTGCGCATGTTGTGCAGGCGGTCGGCGAGCTTGATGACCAGGACGCGGGGGTCCTTGGCCATGGCGACGACCATCTTGCGGACCGTCTCGGCCTGCGCGGCCTCACCGAACTTGACCTTGTCCAGCTTGGTGACGCCGTCGACGAGCAGCGCGACGACGTCGCCGAAGTCACGGCGCAGGTCGTCCAGGCCGTACTCGGTGTCCTCGACGGTGTCGTGCAGCAGCCCGGCCATCAGCGTGGCCGGATCCATGCCCAGCTCGGCGAGGATGGTGGTGACGGCGAGGGGGTGCGTGATGTACGGGTCGCCGCTCTTGCGCTTCTGGCCGCGGTGCCAGCGCTCGGCGACCTGGTAGGCGCGCTCGATCTGGCGGAGCGTCGACGTCTCGATCTTGGGGTCGTTGCCGCGGACTATGCGCAGCAGGGGCTCCAGGACCGGGTTGTAGGGGTTGGCGCGCTGCACGCCGAGACGGGCGAGGCGGGCGCGGACGCGGTTGGAGGAGCCGCTGCGGGCGGGCTGGCCCGCGGGCGTGCGGACCACGGGGGCGTTCTGCGTGTGCTCCGGGGGGGCCGGCTTGGGGCGGGCCCGCTGCTCCGCCGGCTTGTCGACGGGCGCGGACTGGGTGTGCTGGAGCGTCCCGCGGGTGTCGTTCTTCGCGTGCGGCGCGGTCGGCGCGGGCTTGGCCGCGGACGCCGAGACGGACTCGGGCTTGGCGGCGGTCAGTGGCTGGGCCTCGTCTGGCAAGAGGACTCCTCGTGCGCGATCCGGGTCCCCCGGTCAGGCTCCGGAAACCCCATGGTAGCCATCCCGGCTCCCGGGATCGCTTTCAGGCCGCTGTGAGGCCCGTCAACTGGAGAAACACCTGAGGCGGGCGCCGGATTCCTCCGGGCCCGCCTCGGCGGTGCCGCGCCGGTGTCCGGGGCGCGGCTCCAGGGTGTCTACACGGTGATCAGCGCGTGCAGCGGAGCGCCCTCCAGGGCGGGCTCCAGGCGGGCGCGGCCGTCGAGGAAGCCCAGCTCCATCAGGACGGCCACCCCGGCGGTCCGCGCGCCGGCCCGGCGGATCAGCTGCAGCGACGCCTCGGCGGTGCCGCCGGTGGCGAGGACGTCGTCGACGACCAGGACGCGGTCGTCGGCGGTGAGGTCCTCGGCGTGGATCTCGATCTCCGCGGAGCCGTACTCCAGGTCGTAGGACTGGCTCAGGGTGGCTCCGGGGAGCTTGCCGGCCTTGCGTACGGGGATGAAGCCGAGCCCCGCGCGCAGGGCGACCGGGGCGCCCAGGATGAAGCCGCGGGCCTCCAGGCCGACGACCTTGGTGGCGCCCGTGTCCTTCGCGATCCCGGCCAGGGCGTCGGTGAGGGCGCCGAAGGCCTCCGGGTCCGCCAGGAGCGGGGTGATGTCCTTGAACACCACGCCGGGCGTCGGGTGGTCCCGCACGTCCCGGATGCGGCTGAGCAGCAGCTCCGTCAGGTTGTCCGGCGTGGTCATCGGCGCTTCCCGGAGGGTCGGCCGCGGCCCCGGTTGCGGGCCGCGGGCTGGTTGCGGGGGCCGACAACCGCGGGGGCGGCGTCCTCGGGCTCGTCGTCCTCGTAGGTGTCGGGGACGTCGGCGTCGGCCGCCGCCGGGGACTCGCCCTGCGCGGCGCCCTGAGCGCGCTTGGCCAGGACGCGCTTCTTCAGCGCCTTTATCGCCGGCTCGCGCTCCTTGAGGTCGGCGACGAGCGGCGTGGCGATGAAGATCGAGGAGTACGCGCCGGCCGCGAGGCCGACGAAGAGCGACAGGGAGATGTCGTTGAGCATGCCGGCGCCGAGGACACCGCCACCGATGAAGAGCAGGCCCGCGACCGGCAGCAGCGCGACCACCGTGGTGTTGATGGAGCGGACCAGGGTGCTGTTGATCGACCGGTTGGCGATCTCCGAGTAGGTCCAGCGGGTCTGCTTGGTGACGCCCTTGGTCTGTTCCTTGAGGCTGTCGAAGACGACCACCGTGTCGTACAGCGAGTAGCCGAGGATCGTCAGCAGACCGATCACCGTGCCCGGGGTGACCTCGAAGCCGACGAGGGCGTAGACGCCGACGGTGATGGTGATGTCGTGGATCAGCGCGACGAAGGCGGCCAGTGCCATCCGCCACTCGAAGGCGATCGCCAGATAGATCACCACCAGGACCAGGAAGATCCCCAGTCCCTGCCACGCCTTGTTGGCGATCTGGTCACCCCAGCTGGGGCCGACCAGCTCGGCGTTGATCTGCTCGGCGTCGACCTTCAGGTCCTTGGACAGCTCCGCCTTGATCTGGTCCGACTTGTCGGTGTCGATACCGGCGATCTGGATGCGCAGGCTGCCGTCGCCGAGCTTCTGCACGATCGCGTCGTGCCCGGAGGCCGCTTCGGCGTGCTCCTCGGCCTGGGTGACCGAGGCGCTGGTGTTCTTCGGGGTGGTGAAGACCGCGCCGCCCTGGAACTCGATGCCCATGTGCAGGCCGCGCACCGCCAGGCCGACGATGGCCGTGATGGTGATCAGGATCGAGATGCCGTACCAGAGCTTGCGGTTCTTGACGAAGTCGTAGCCGACCTCGCCGTGGTGGAGTCGGGCGCCGAGGTTGCCGAGTTTCGACATCTCTCACGCCTCCTTCGGGTCGACAGGGCCGGCGGGACGGGAGGTACGGGTGCGACGCAGCGGAGGCTTCGCCCCGAGGCTCTTGGGGTCGAGACCGGACCACTTGTGGCCGCTCGCGAAGAACTTGCGGCGGGCCAGCAGCGTCAGCAGCGGCTTGGTGAAGAGGAACACCACGACGACGTCCAGGACCGTGGTCAGACCCAGGGTGAACGCGAAGCCCTGGACCTTGCCGACGGAGACGATGAAGAGCACCGCGGCGGCGAGGAACGACACGAAGTCGGAGACCAGGATGGTGCGCCGGGCCCGCGGCCAGCCGCGCTCGACGGCGGGGCGCAGCGAGCGGCCCTCGCGGATCTCGTCGCGGACGCGTTCGAAGTACACGATGAACGAGTCCGCTGTGATGCCGATGGCGACGATGGCTCCGCAGACGGCCGGGAGGTTCAGCGCGAAGCCGATGGTCGGGCCGAGCAGCGCCATGATCACGTAGGTGAGTACCGCCGAGATCAGCAGCGAGAGCAGCGCGATGATCGACAGGCCGCGGTAGTAGACCAGCAGGTAGATGACGACCAGGGCCAGGCCGATGGCGCCGGCGATGAGACCCGCGCGGAGCTGGTCACCGCCGAGCGCGGCGGTGACGGTGGTGACGCTGTCCTCCTTGAAGCTCAGCGGGAGGGCGCCGTAGGAGAGCATGTTGGCCAGGCTCTGCGCCTCCTCCTGCGTGAAGCTGCCGGAGATCTCGGCGTTGCCGCCGGTCAGCGCCTGGCTGACGTACGGGTCGGAGACGACCTCGTTGTCCAGGACGATCGCGAACTGGTTCTGCGGGGACTGGTTCTGCGCCAGCTTGCCGGTGATGTCCGCGAACTTCTTGGTGCCGCCCTTGGTGAAGTCCATCGTGACGGTCCAGCCGGCGGCGGTCTGCGTGTTGAAGACGGCCGAGGCCTTGTCGACGTCGGTGCCGTCGACCTCGGCGGCACCGAGGATGTACTTCTGCCACTGGCCCTGCGAGTTCTGGCCGCAGGCCACCATGGAGTCGGTGTCCTTGGCGCCCTCGCCGGCCTTGGCGCGCTGCGCCTCGTCGGTGCAGTCCAGCTTGGTGTAGGCGGCCTGCAGCGCGCTGTCGGAGGCGTCGGAGGAGGCGGACGCGGAGGGGCTGGCGTCGGCTTCGGCGGAGGAGGAGGCGTCGGCGCTCGCGGAGGAGGAGGCGGTCGCGGACGGGGTGTCGTCGGCCTTCAGGGCGTCGGTGACGGCGCGGCCCTGGGAGGTGGTGCTCGCCGACGGGCTGGTGGAGGAGGAGGCGCTCTCGTCGCCGGTGGCCTTCTCACCGTCGGTGGCCTCGTCCGAGGCACTCTCGGAGGCGCTCGCGGAGGCACTGGCCGAGGGGCTGGCCGTGGCGGCGGCGCCGGAGACCTCCGTGGCGAGGACCGGACGGAAGTAGAGCTTGGCGGTGGTGCCGACCTGCTCCCGGGCCTCCGAGGAGTTCGTCCCCTTGGGGATGTTGACGATGATGTTCCGGTTGCCCTGGGTCTGCACCTCGGCTTCGGAGACACCCAGACCATTGACACGGCGTTCCATGATCTCGACCGCGGTGTCCATGTTGGTCTTGTTGATCGCGGATTCCTGGCCGGGCTCCGATTCGGCCCGGAGCGTGATGCTCGTGCCGCCGGCCAGGTCGATACCGAGACGCGGAGTGGTGTGCCCGGAGGCGAACATCCCTCCGGTGAGCGCCACGATGGCGATCAGGATCAGGGCCAGCGAGCGCCCCGGCTTGCTCTGGGCGCTCGCGTTCCGGCCCTTTTTAGGTGCTGCCACCTTCTCGTACTCCCTCTCGGGCCGCCTCGCGCACCGGTGCGCCGACGGCCATGACATGGTGTCGGGATCCCGTGGGAACCGCGCATGTCCGAGGGCGCGCGGACCTTGCCCGCGCGCCCCGGGGCACGGCTACTTCGCCTCGGAGTCGCCCTCGGACTTCTTCGGCTGCTCGTCCGTCTTCGCCTCGGCGGGCTTCGCGTCGGCGGCGGGCTCGTCGGCCGCGTCCTTCTTGCCGAGCTCGACCTTGTCGTCGGCGGCGGTGGCGTCGGCCGGGGCGTCGGCGGAGGCGTCGGTCCCGGTGAGGGAGGAGGCGTCGTCCGGGACGAGGTCCGCGTCGGACTTCAGGTCGTGCTCGACGCCGTGGACGATGCGGTTGTACTCGTCGTCGGTGAGGACGGCGCCGATCGAGTTCTTGGCGAAGAGCAGCTCGACGCCGGGGCCGGCGTCGACGAGGACCGTGTCGTCGTTGACCTCCTTGACCGTGGCGTACATGCCCCCGATGGTGCGGACGCCCGAACCGGGCTGCATCTGGTTCCGCATGTCGACGGCCTGCTGCTGCTTCTTCTTCGCCGACCGGGTCATCAGGAACATGGCCCCGATGAGCACGATGAACGGGAGGAGGGTCACGAGACTCACGGGTCGGTACTTCCTTCACACGACCGCGATGTGAGCGGCCTGATGGTTGGGGGTGTGGTACGCCGCCGACAAGGGCGGCATCGGCGGAGTCTAAGCGAGTCCGCGCGCAGGGAACAACGCACAGGATGGCACCGGGGTTCCCTCCCGGGCCAATGCGCGCGCCGTCACGGAGAGGTCACGCCCCGAACAGGTCCCCTTGTCCGTTTCCACCGCCGCCGGAGCGCGGCGGGGTCAGTCCGAGGTGGGACCAGGCGGCGGGGGTGGCGACGCGGCCGCGCGGGGTGCGGGCGAGCAGCCCCTCGCGGACGAGGAACGGCTCGGCGACCTCCTCGACCGTCTCGCGTTCCTCGCCGACGGCGACGGCCAGGGTCGACAGCCCGACGGGTCCGCCGCCGAAGAGCTTCAGCAGCGCCTCCAGGACGGCCCGGTCGAGGCGGTCCAGACCGCGGCCGTCGACCTCGTAGACCTTCAGCGCCGCCGCGGCGATCTCCTGGGTGATCACTCCGTCGGCCCTGACCTGGGCGTAGTCGCGGACCCGGCGCAGCAGGCGGTTGGCGATGCGGGGGGTGCCGCGGGAGCGGCCGGCGATCTCGGCCGCGCCGTCGGCGGCGATCTCGACGTCGAGGAGGCTCGCGGAGCGGTGGACGACGCGCTCCAGCTCGGCCGGCTCGTAGAACTCCATGTGGGCGGTGAAGCCGAAGCGGTCGCGGAGCGGGGGCGGCAGGAGTCCGGCCCTGGTGGTGGCGCCCACCAGGGTGAACGGGGGCAGCTCCAGGGGGATGGCGGTGGCTCCGGGGCCCTTGCCGACGATGACGTCGACGCGGAAGTCCTCCATCGCCATGTACAGCATCTCCTCGGCGGGCCGGGACATGCGGTGGATCTCGTCGAGGAAGAGGACCTCGCCCTCCTGGAGGGAGGAGAGGATCGCGGCGAGGTCGCCGGCGTGCTGGATGGCGGGGCCGGAGGTGATCCGGATCGGTGCCTCCATCTCGGCCGCGATGATCATCGACAGGGTGGTCTTGCCCAGGCCGGGGGCGCCGGAGAGCAGGACGTGGTCGGCGGTGGCTCCCCGCGCGCGGGCGGCGCGCAGGACGAGGTCGAGCTGCTCGCGGACCTTCTGCTGGCCGATGAACTCGGCCAGGTCCTTGGGGCGCAGGGCGGCCTCGACGGCCTGGTCCTCACGGTCGGCGGCCGAGCCGACCAGCCGGTCGCCCGCGGCGTCGGCGTCGGTCGTGTCGTCCCAGTTCATACGTGATCTGCCTCGGTTCTCGCTACGGTCGCTGCGGCTGTGCGGACGGCTATCGGGCGCGGTTCAGCGTCTGGAGGGCCGCCTTGAGCAACTGGCCCACCTGGGGCGTACCGCCCGCGGCCGTCGCCTGCGGGGTGACGGCGGTCACGGCCTCGTCGGCCTCGCGGGTGGCGTAGCCGAGGCCGATCAGGGCGGCGTGCAGCTGATCGCGCCAGCCGGTGCTGACCGGGGCGCCGACGGCGGGGGCGCCGACCGGTTCGCCGAGCCGGTCCTTCAGTTCCAGCAGCAGCTTCTGCGCGCCCTTCTTGCCGATGCCGGGGACGGCGGTGAGCGCCTTCTCGTCGCCGGTCGACACCGCGCGGCGCAGGGCGTCGGGGCTGTGCACGGCGAGCATGGCCTGGGCGAGGCGGGGGCCGACGCCGCTGGCGGTCTGGAGCAGCTCGAAGACCTGGCGCTCGTCGTCGTCGGCGAAGCCGTACAGGGTGAGCGAGTCCTCCCGGACGACCAGGGAGGTGGCGAGCTTGGCGGGCCGGCCGGCGCGGAGCGTGGAGAGGGTGTTCGGCGTGCACTGGACGGCCATGCCGACACCGCCGACCTCGATCACGGCGGCGTCGGGGGCGAGGGCGGCGACCGTGCCGCTGACGAAGGCGATCATGCGGGGTGGCCCTTCGGTGCTTTCGATGCGGTCGGTACGGGGCGGGCGTGCCGGGCGACGGCCTGCTGGAGGCGGTTCTGGGCGGGGGCCCGCCAGATGTGGCAGATGGCAAGGGCGAGGGCGTCGGCGGCGTCCGCGGGTTTCGGCGGGGCCGCGAGTCGCAGCAGCCGGGTGACCATGGCGCCGACCTGTGCCTTGTCGGCGCGTCCCGAGCCGGTGACGGCGGCCTTGACCTCGCTGGGGGTGTGCAGGGCGACGGGGATGCCGCGCCGGGAGGCGCAGAGGATGGCGACGGCGCTGGCCTGGGCCGTGCCCATCACGGTGCGGACGTTGTGCTGGCTGAAGACGCGCTCGACCGCGACGCACTCCGGGCGGTGCTCGTCGAGCCACTGCTCGATGCCCCGCTCCACGGCGACGAGGCGGTGGCCGAGGTCGGCGTCGGCCGGGGTGCGTACGACCCCGACGTCGATCATCGTCAGCGGGCGGCCGGCGACGCCCTCGACGACCCCGACCCCGCAGCGGGTCAGCCCCGGGTCCACCCCCAGTACGCGCACGCCGGCCTCTTTCCCCTCGACAACCTGCCCTCGAATACCTGTTTGCGCAGGCTATCGGGTGCCACTGACAGAGCGACGGGCCGACGGGGGCGTGTCCCGTCGGCCCGTCGAGGAACCGGTGCGCGCGCGTTACGCGTCGACCTTCTCCATGACCTCGTCGCTGACGTCGAAGTTGGCGAAGACGTTCTGCACGTCGTCGCTGTCCTCCAGCGCGTCGATCAGCTTGAAGATCTTCCGGGCGCCGTCCTCGTCCAGCTCGATCTGCATGGTCGGCACGAAGTTGGCGTCGGCGGACTCGTAGTCGATGCCGGCGTCGACGAGCGCGGTGCGGACCGCGACCAGGTCGGTGGCCTCGCTGATCACCTCGAAGGTCTCGCCGAGGTCGTTGACCTCCTCGGCGCCCGCGTCGAGGACGGCGCCGAGGACGTCGTCCTCGCTCAGCTCGCCCTTGGGGACGATCACGACGCCCTTGCGGTTGAACAGGTACGACACCGAACCCGGGTCTGCCATGGAGCCGCCGTTGCGGGTCATGGCGACGCGCACGTCGGAGGCGGCGCGGTTGCGGTTGTCGGTGAGGCACTCGATGAGCACCGCGACACCGTTCGGACCGTAGCCCTCGTACATGATCGTCTCGTAGTCGGCGCCGCCGGCCTCCAGGCCGCCGCCGCGCTTGACCGCGGAGTCGATGTTCTTGTTCGGGACCGACTGCTTCTTGGCCTTCTGGATGGCGTCGTACAGCGTCGGGTTGCCCTCGATGTCGACGCCGCCCATGCGCGCCGCGACCTCGATGTTCTTGATCAGCTTCGCGAAGAGCTTGCCGCGCTTGGCGTCGATCACGGCCTTCTTGTGCTTCGTCGTAGCCCATTTAGAGTGGCCGGACATCTGCCTGTCTCCTTCGCGTTACCCAACTCTTTACGAACCCCAGAGATCCTACAAGGACTCCCGCGTCCGGTTCGCGCGCACCATGTCGACGAAGAGGCCGTGCACGCGGTGGTCGCCGGTCAGCTCCGGGTGGAACGACGTCGCCAGTGCGTTGCCCTGGCGGACCGCGACGATGTGGCCGTCGTGCTCGGCGAGCACCTCGGCCCGTGCGCCGACGGACTCCACCCAGGGGGCGCGGATGAAGACGCCCTCCACAGGATCGCCCGGTACGCCCTTGACGTCGAGGGCCGCCTCGAAGGACTCGTTCTGCCGGCCGAAGGCGTTGCGGCGCACGATCATGTCGATGCCGCCGATGGTCTCCTGGCCCGAGCGGGGGTCGAGGATCTTGTCGGCGAGCATGATCATCCCGGCGCAGGTGCCGTAGACGGGCAGACCGTCGCGCACGCGCGTGCGCAGCGGTTCCATCACTCCGAAGAGGACGGCCAGTTTGGAGATGGTGGTGGACTCGCCGCCCGGTACGACCAGTCCGTCGATCTCGGCGAGTTCGTCCGGGGTCCGTACGGGTCTGGCCACGGCGTCGGCCGCGGCCAGCGCCACGAGGTGCTCCCGGACGTCGCCCTGGAGGGCCAGGACCCCGATCACAGGTATGTCGTCCACTCCGTGGTCACCAGCCGCGGTTGGCGTAGCGCTCGGCCTCGGGGAGGGTGTCGCAGTTGATGCCGACCATGGCCTCGCCGAGGTTGCGGGAGGCGTCGGCGACGGTCTTCGGGTCGTCGTAGAAGGTGGTGGCCTTGACGATGGCGGCGGCGCGCTTGGCGGGGTCACCGGACTTGAAGATCCCGGAGCCGACGAAGACGCCCTCGGCGCCGAGCTGGCGCATCAGGGCCGCGTCGGCCGGGGTGGCGACACCGCCGGCGGAGAAGAGGACCACCGGCAGCTTGCCCAGCTCGGCGACCTCCTTGACCAGCTCGTACGGGGCGCGCAGCTCCTTGGCGGCGGCGAACAGCTCGTTGTTGTCGCAGCCGCGCAGCCGGGCGATCTCGTGCTTGATCTGGCGCAGGTGGCGGACGGCCTCGACGACGTTGCCGGTGCCGGCCTCGCCCTTGGAGCGGATCATCGCGGCGCCCTCGGCGATGCGGCGCAGGGCCTCGCCCAGGTTGGTGGCGCCGCAGACGAAGGGGGTGGTGAAGGCCCACTTGTCGGAGTGGTTGACCTCGTCGGCCGGGGTGAGGACCTCGGACTCGTCGATGTAGTCGACGCCGAGCGACTGCAGGACCTGGGCCTCGACGAAGTGGCCGATGCGGGACTTGGCCATCACCGGGATGGAGACCGCGCCGATGATGCCCTCGATCATGTCCGGGTCGGACATGCGGGCGACGCCGCCGTCCTTGCGGATGTCGGCCGGCACCCGCTCCAGGGCCATGACCGCCACGGCCCCGGCGTCCTCGGCGATCTTCGCCTGCTCCGGGGTGACGACGTCCATGATCACCCCGCCCTTGAGCTGCTCGGCCATACCGCGCTTCACGCGCGCGGTGCCGGTGGCGGGGACGGTCTGGTTTTCGGAGAGCGTGGTGGACACGGTGACCTCACTGACGAGAAGAGGGTTTCTGCAGCACTGAGGAAACGTGAACGGACCAGGCCACAGCAAGGGCCAATGAGGAGGCGGTGGATCGTTTTCGGGCGGGGCCCCTACGCGGTCCGGTCGACGAGCGCCGCCGGCGGTTCGTCGTCCATCTCGAAGGCCAGCGGGAACGGGGCGTGGCCGGCCAGCCGGAACCAGCGGACCTTGCGGTGCTCGCGCAGCCGGCGGGCGGCGCCGACGGCGTCGTTGTGGAAGCGGCGGGCCATCGGTACGCGGCGCACCGCCTCGGTCAGCTCGCCGGCCGCCTGCTCTCCGCCGGGCGCCGCACGGACCGCCTCCACCTGCCGGGGGTCCTCGAACACCGCCCGCAGCGCCTGGCTCAGCTCGCTCTCGGCGACCTCCCGCTGCTCCTCCTCGGTCTGCCGGGCGGCGTGCGCGGCCTCGTACAGGACGATCGAGGCGGCCGGGTCGAGGACGCCGGAGGTGGCCAGTTCCTGTGCCACGGAGGCGCGGCGCAGCAGTTGCGCGTCGAGTGCGGCGCGGGCCGCGTCGATGCGGGCGTGCAGGCGGTCCAGGCGGCCCGCCGTCCAGCTCAGGTACAGGCCGACGGCGATGAGGGCGACGACGATCCAGATGAGGGTTGCGGTCACACCACGCCAACTTACCGGGCTCTGCCCGGGTCTATTTCGGTGGGCGTCGTCACCGGGGGCTCCGCCCCCGGACCCCCGTCGGCCTGAACGGCCTCGTCCTCGAACGCCGGACGGGCTGGAAGGTGCCCTCTTCCTGATACGCGGGCGAAGAACAGCGCCCCGTCAGGGGCGCGGGGAACTGCGCGACCGGCCACAGCGGACCCGCGGCCGAAGAACCCTCAGTCCCTGGCCAGCCCGAAGCGTGCCCGCAACCCCGTTGCCCGGTCGTCCGTGGCGACCGCCGCTGCCCCGTCCGTCACCGTCTCGTAGACGGACAGGATGTCCGCCCCGACCGTCGACCAGTCGAACCGCCGCACGTGCGCGCTGCCCCGCTCGCGCAGTTCAGCCAGCCGCTCCGGGTCCTCCAGGAGGCGGACGGCCGTCGCGGCCAGTGCGTCGGCGTCCTCGTTGGGGAACAGTTCGCCGGCCGCGCCCCGGTCCAGGACCTGCGCGAACGCGTCGAGGTCGGAGGCGAGGACGGGCGCGCCCGCGGACATCGCCTCGACCAGGATGATGCCGAAGCTCTCGCCGCCGGTGTTGGGCGCCACGTACAGGTCGACGCTGCGCAGGAAGCGGGCCTTGTCCTCGTCGCTGACCATGCCGAGGAACTCCACGCGGGAACGGAGCTCCTTCGGCAGGGACTCGACGGCCTCCTCCTCGTCACCGCGGCCCGCGACCAGCAGCCTGGCCCGCGGGCGGGCGGCGAGGATCTTCGGCAGGGCCCGCATCAGCACCGGCAGGCCCTTGCGGGGCTCGTCGATGCGGCCGATGAAGCCGATCGTGTCGCCCTGCCACTCGGGGCGCGGCTCGGCCTTGGCGAAGAAGTCGACGTCGACGCCGTTGGGGATGACGACCGCGTCGCCGCCGAGGTGCTCGACCAGCGTGCGGCGGGCGTACTCGCTCACGGCGATCCGCGCGCTGATCTTCTCCAGGGCGGCCTGGAGGATGGAGTACGCGGCGATCATCGCGCGGGAGCGCGGGTTGGACGTGTGGAAGGTGGCCACGATCGGGCCCTGCGCCGCCCAGCAGGCCAGCAGGCCGAGGGAGGGCGAGGTCGGCTCGTGGATGTGGATGACGTCGAACGCGCCGTCGTGCAGCCAGCGGCGTACCCGCGCGGCGCTCAGGAACCCGAAGTTGAGCCGGGCCACCGAGCCGTTGTACGGCACCGGCACCGCGCGGCCCGCGGAGACGACGTACGGGGGCAGGGGGGTGTCGTCGTCGGCGGGCGCGAGGACGGAGACCTCGTGGCCGAGGCGGACGAAGTACTCGGCGAGGTCCCGGATGTGGAACTGGACGCCGCCGGGCACGTCCCAGGAGTAGGGGCAGACGATGCCGATCCTCATGAGGGGCCCTTCGCGGGGTCGAGGTCCGCGAGCCACAAGCGCTGGAGCATGTGCCAGTCCTCCGGATGGTCGGCGATCCCCGTGGCGAAGGCGTCGGCCAGCGCCTGTGTCATCACAGACGTCTTCTCGCGCCGGTTGCCTGACTCGGGGACCTCGACGGGCGGGTGTACGCGGCCCCGCATGACGGGCGAGTCGTCGTACCAGAGCGTCACCGGCAGCAGGGCCGCGCCGGTCTGCTGGGCGAGCAGGGACGGGCCGGCGGGCATCCGGGCCGTCTCGCCGAAGAAGCCGACCTCCACGCCCGAGGCGGACAGGTCACGGTCGGCGACCAGGCAGATCAGGCCGCCGTCGCGCAGCCGCCGGGCGAGGGTGCCGAACGCGGTGCCGCCGCTGTGCGGGAGGACCTCCATGCCGAGGCCCTCGCGGTAGGCGACGAAGCGGTCGTACAGCGTCTCCGGCTTGAGGCGTTCGGCGACCGTGGTGAACGGGATGCCGAGGTGGGTGGTGACCCAGGCGCCGGCCAGGTCCCAGTTGGCCAGGTGCGGCAGGGCGAGGATCGCGCCCTTGCCCGCGTCCATGGCCTCGGTGAGGTGGTGCAGGTCCTTGGGGTCGAAGCCCTCGGCGATCCGCTCGCGGCTCCAGGCGGGGAGCCGGAAGGACTCCATCCAGTAGCGGAGGTAGGAGCGCATGCCCGCGCGGGAGAGCGCCGCGAGCCGTTCGGGACTCGCGTCGGGCACCACGCGCGCGTAGTTGCCCTCCAGTCGCAGTACGCCCTTGCCGCGGCGTTTCCAGGCGGCGTCGGCGACAGTGCGGCCGAGCCGGACCGCGGCCGGTTCGGGGAGCTTCTTGACGGTGCTCCAGCCGGCGCCGTACAGCGCGTCGGTGAGCCGCTCCTGGGCGCTCACTTGGCGGCCTCGCTCCCCTGGGCCTCCCGCGCGGCCGCGGCCTCGGCCTCGGCGGACTCCCGGCGGACCGTGACGACGCGCTGGATCAGCGTGACGAGGCTGCCGACGGCGACGATCCACAGGGCGACGGGCAGCAGGTACTGGATGCCGGGCACGCCGAACTTGTGCAGGCCCGCGAAGCCCGCCGCGACCAGCGAGATGACGAGCCGTTCGGCGCGCTCCACCAGGCCGTTGACGGCGACGGGCAGGCCGATCGACTCGCCGCGCGCCTTGGTGTACGACACCACCTGGCCACTGGCCAGGCAGAAGATCGAGACGGCGCAGAGCACGATGTCGTCACCGCCGCCCGCGTACCACAGGGCGAAGCCGCCGAAGACGGCCCCGTCGGCGACCCGGTCGAGCGTGGAGTCCAGGAAGGCGCCCCAGCGGCTGGAGCGGCCGAGCTGGCGGGCCATGTTGCCGTCGACGAGGTCGGAGAAGACGAAGAGTGTGATCACGACCGTGCCCCAGAAGAACTCGCCCATGGGGTAGAAGACCAGCGCTCCGGCCATCACGCCCGCGGTGCCGATCAGCGTCACGGTGTCGGGGCTGACGCCCCTGCGGATGAGAAACGCGGCGAACGGTGTGAGGACACGCGTGAAGAATGCACGCGCGTACTTGTTCAGCATGGCCTTCCCGACGGTCGGTGTCGCCGCGCGGCCCCTGCTGGCCACCGGCTGGCCCATCGTAGCCACGCGCGCGCGGGGGCGAGGGACGGGCACCCGGAGCCCGGTCCGCGGGCCTCGCGCGCGGGGGCTTCGGGTCCGTCGTATGGACGCAGCGTGACGGGAGTGGAAAGCTCGAACCACCGCGGGCGTCGCCGGAGCCGCTCGCACGCGGCTCACGCGTGTCCGCGCCCACAGTGACCTCACCGTGCACGGGAGGCAAGTCATGGGCGACAAGGCGCACACACACCCCGGGGCCGCCGGCAGGGCACAGGCGGCCGACCATCCCGCGTCCGTACGGAATGTGGTGCTGGTCGGCCACTCCGGTTCGGGCAAGACGACTCTGGTGGAGGCTCTCGCCCTGACGGCGGGGGCGCTGAACCGGGCCGGCCGCGTGGAGGACGGCGGCTGTGTCTCGGACTACGACGAGATCGAACACCGGCAGCAGCGCTCCGTGCAGCTGTCCCTGGTGCCCGTCGAATGGGACGGGATCAAGATAAATATCCTGGACACACCCGGTTACGCCGACTTCGTCGGTGAACTGAGGGCCGGTCTGCGGGCGGCGGACGCGGCCCTCTTCGTCGTCTCGGCCTCGGACGGCGTGGACGGCTCGACCCGCATGATGTGGGACGAGTGCGCGGCCGTCTCCATGCCGCGCGCCATCGTGATCACACACCTGGAGGCCGCGCGGGCGGACTTCGAGGAGATGACGCGGATCTGCGCGGCGGCGTTCGGCGCCGACGACCCCGACGCCGTGCTCCCGCTGTACCTGCCGCTGCACGGACCGCGGACACCCGACGGGCACGCGCCCGTGACGGGCCTCACCGGGCTGCTGACGCAGAAGCTGTTCGACTACTCGACCGGGGAGCGCAAGGAGTCCGAGCCGGGCGAGGACCAGCTGCCGCTGATCGAGGAGGCCCGCAACCGGCTGATCGAGGGGATCATCGCGGAGAGCGAGGACGAGACCCTCATGGACCGCTATCTCGGCGGCGAACCGATCGACGTGAAGACACTCGTGCAGGATCTGGAACGGGCCGTGGCGCGCGGGGTGTTCTTCCCCGTCCTGGCCGCCGCCCCCGCGGCCGAGGGCGCCCGGCAGGGGCTCGGCACGGTGGAGCTGCTGGAGCTGGTCACGCGCGGCTTCCCCACCCCGCTGGAGCGCGCGGCGCCCCGGGTGACCACCCCGGACGGCCGGGCGCGGGAGCTGAAGCCGTGCGACCCGGAGGAGTCACTGGCCGCGGAGGTCGTCAAGACGTCGTCCGACCCCTACGTCGGCCGGATCTCGCTGGTGCGGGTGTTCTCCGGCACGCTCCGCGCCGACCGGACGGTGCACGTCTCCGGGCACGGGCTGGCCGACCGCGGCCACGAGGGCCGCGCCCTCCACGAAGCGGACGAGCGGATCGGCGCGCTGTCCACGCCGTTCGGCAAGCAGCAGCGCCCGGTGACGCACGTCATCGCGGGCGACCTGGCGTGCGTGGCGAAGCTGGCCCGCGCGGAGACCGGCGACACGCTCTCCGCCAAGGACGACCCGCTCCTGATGGAGCCGTGGGAGATGCCGGACCCGCTGCTGCCGCTGGCCATCCAGGCGCACAGCAAACCCGATGAGGACAAGCTCTCCCAGGGGCTGGCCCGGCTGGTCGCCGAGGACCCGACGATGCGCCTGGAGCAGAACCAGGACACCCACCAGGTGGTGCTGTGGTGTCTGGGCGAGGCACACGCCGACGTGGCCCTGGAGCGGCTGCGCAGCCGGTACGGCGTCCAGGTCGACGTCGTCGCGCACAAGGTGTCGCTGCGGGAGACGTTCGGCACCAGGTCGGCCGGGCGGGGGCGGCACGTCAAGCAGTCCGGCGGGCACGGGCAGTACGCGATCTGCGAGATCGAGGTGGAGCCGCTGCCGGGCGGGACGGGCATCGAGTTCGTGGACAAGGTCGTCGGCGGCGCC
This sequence comes from Streptomyces sp. CRN 30, assembly GCF_034105845.1. NCBI lineage: Bacteria > Bacillati > Actinomycetota > Actinomycetes > Kitasatosporales > Streptomycetaceae > Streptomyces > Streptomyces sp. CRN 30. Next base: position 52,378 of record NZ_JAVRHI010000571.1, read on the forward strand.
GTGCCCCGCCAGTTCATCCCGTCCGTGGAGAAGGGAGTCCGGGCCCAGGCCCGCAAGGGCGTCGCCGCCGGCCACCCGCTGATCGACGTACGGGTGACGCTGCTGGACGGCAAGGCGCACTCGGTGGACTCCTCCGACGCGGCCTTCCAGACGGCCGGGGCGCTGGCGCTGCGGGAGGCGGCGGCCGGCGCCCGCATCCATCTGCTGGAGCCGGTGGCCGAGGTGACGGTGCTGGTCGGCGAGGAGTACGTGGGCGCGGTGATGAGCGACCTGTCCGGGCGGCGCGGCCGGGTCCTCGGCACCGAGCAGACGGCCGGCGGGCGCACCCTGGTGCGGGCCGAGGTACCGGAGATCGAGATCGGGCGGTACGCGGTGGACCTGCGCTCCCTCTCGCACGGCACGGCCCGGTTCGACCGCCGCTACGCCCGGCACGAACCGATGCCGCCGCAGGTGGCGGAGCGGGTCCGGGAGGAGGCGCGCGGGAGCGCGTAGCCGGCCTCCGGCGCACTCCGGCGGTCTCCGTGCGGGGCGCCTTCCTCCCGTCGGCGGGCGGCCTCGGCCGTCCGCCGACGTGCGCCGGAACGGCGGGTTACGCTGACGACCTGATCAACAGGGTTGCGGAGCACGGAAGTCGGGAAGGCCGCAGATGCGAGAGCGGCTTCGAGTGGGGGCGGGAATGACCGACGGCGGGTACGCGGACTTCTTCGGGCCTCAGGTGCCCCGGACGGGGGACGGCAGCCAGGCGCCGACCGCCGCGCTGGCCTCGGCCGCGTACCGGGACAGCGAGATGGAGGAGATCAAGAAGGCCGACAACGAGTGGCACAAGACGACGGTCAAGAAGGGCAAGCTCGCGCTCTTCCGTCCCCGGCTCGGCGAGGCGTACTCCCGTGCCGTCGTGGACCGCATGCTGGGGTCCGGGCGCAAGCCCCTGATCCAGTCCTTCGGGACCGAGCCGCAGGTGGTCGTCGAGCACTGCCTGGCGGCGCTGCGCATCCGCCGGGAGCGGGACGACAAGCTGACCGCGGTGATCGTGATCTGCGGGGTGCTGTTCCTGCCGGGGCTGCTCATCGGACTGCTGATCTTCCAGATCCGGGCGTCCGTGGCCAGATCGAGCAACAAGCAGGCCGGGGCCCTGGCCACCGCCCTGCTCTTCGCGATCGGCGCGCTGGCCGTGCTGTTCCTGGTCAAGCTGCCGTTCGGCGGCTTCTGGGGCTGGTACGCGCGGGCGACGGTGATCATGCCCGTCGTCGGCTGGTACTGGGCCAAGCTGATCTGCGAGCGCACGGCGAAGGACCTGCGCAGCCGCTGGAGCGGTGTCCTCTCCGGCAGCGGCATGGGCGCCAAGATCCCCGAGGCGGTGCCCAGCAACCCCGGTGAGACGCACGCCGAGAAGCTCCGCCAGTCCCTGGCCGAGCTGGGCGCCGAGCAGCAGTCCAACTCGGTCTTCTACGCCGGCCCCAAGGGCATACTCGGCATGGGCACCCGCTGGGGCAGCTGGCAGCTGGCCGAGGAGCTGGTGCCGGCCGACCCGACCCGGGAGATCAACCCGTTCCGGAGCTGGGACGTCATCCGGTCCATCCACGACCAGCTGCGCATGCTGGAGCGCGGCCCGCTGAACACCGGCGGATTCCCCAAGCCGTCGCTGCGGCACTGGGTCGTCACCCCGGTCGACGAGAACGCCGGGGCGGTGAGCCGGCCGGGCGGCACGGACGTCGAGGCGTACCAGGTCAAGCCGCACGCGGTGCAGGAGATCTGCAACAAGCAGCAGTTCGGCAGCGGCGACCGCCACTACCTCGGCGTCCAGTGGGTGCTGTGGGACGGCGAGCTGGTCCTCACGATGCTGGTCACGGTGACCGTGCTGCACTCGACCCTGCGCATCGAGATCACCGGCCACGCGCTGGGCCCCGTCCACCGGCTCTTCTACGGCGGGCCGTCGGCGCCCAGCAAGTCGGTCCCCAAGTCGTTCAAGCCGTGGGAGAGCCGCACGGTCAAGCTGCCGCTGGTCCCGCCGCAGGAGGTCGTACGCCTCGCCGTGCGGGCCCCGCTCAACCGGTTCCCGAAGCCGCTGAACTGGCTCGGCGGCTCGATGGCCCTGCCCGAGCCGTTCGGTCTGCGGCACGCCTGGGCCGAGCAGCCCTGGCGGCACCGTTTCATGGCCGACGACGCGTTGCGCGCCGCGACGCCGGTCCTGCGGGTGGTCCACGCGGCGGCGATCCGGGTGCTGGAGGACAACGGCGTGAACGTGGAGAAGTTCGGTTCGCGCTCGGCATCCCTCAGCGGGGCGGTGCAGGACCCGACACCGGGCAAGGCGGACACGTACAACGCGTAGGGGTCGTGGGCGGTGCGCCCACGACCCCCTGTACAGGGTGACTGCCTGACGGCCTGGCGGCCTTGTCCTCAGACGCCGGACGGGCTGGGATATCGCCGGATCGTCAGGCCGGAGGCCATGCCTCCGCCAGCATCGTGCGGGTGTCGCCCAGCAGCTGCGGCAGCACCTTCGTGTGGCCGACCACCGGCATGAAGTTGGTGTCACCGCCCCAGCGGGGCACGACGTGCTGGTGGAGGTGGGCGGCGATGCCCGCGCCCGCGACCGAGCCCTGGTTCATGCCGATGTTGAAGCCGTGCGCGCCGGACGCGGTGCGCAGCGCCGTCATCGCCTGCTTGGTCAGCTCCGCCAGCTCGGTGGTCTCCGCCGCGTTCAGCTCGGTGTAGTCGGCGACGTGCCGGTAGGGCACGGTCATGAGGTGGCCGCCGTTGTACGGGTACAGGTTGAGCACCGCGTAGACGTGCTCACCGCGCCGGACGACCAGGCCGTCCTCGTCGGATTTGGCCGGGATCGAGCAGAAGGGACAGCCGTCGTCGGCCCCCGGGCCGCTCGGCTTGTTCTCGCCCTGGATGTACGCCATCCGGTGGGGCGTCCACAGGCGCTGGAACGCGTCCGGCGTTCCCACTCCCAGCTGCTGCTCCGGCTCACTCGTCATACGTGCAGCATATGGCGTCCGCCTGGGGGGACGGGGAAGGCCCCCGGGTATTCCCGGGGGCCTCAACCCCGCACCAGCGGGGACGACGGCACCTTGTGCCTGTGCGCCTTGCGGATCTTTGGAGCATCCCCGCGCCAGCGGGGACGACGACTACACCTGCACGCGACGTTCGACCACGTCAACGATTTTGGCGATTGCTTGGTCACGCGGGATGCCGTTCTCCTGCGATCCGTCGCGGTAGCGGAACGACACGGTGTCCGCGTTCATGTCCTCATCCCCGACGATGATCATGAACGGCACCTTCTGCTTCTGAGCCGTCCTGATCTTCTTCTGCATCCGGTCCGAGGAGCCGTCGACCTCCACCCGCAGCCCGGCGGCGCGGGCCTTGACGGCGAACTCCTCCAGGTACGGCACGTGCGCGTCGCCGATCGGGATGCCGAGCGCCTGGACGGGCGCGAGCCACGCCGGGAAGGCGCCCGCGTAGTGCTCCAGAAGGACGCCGAAGAACCGCTCGATGGAGCCGAACAGCGCACGGTGCAGCATGACCGGCTGCTGCCGGGAGCCGTCGGCCGCGGTGTACTCAAGGCCGAACCGCTTGGGCTGGTTGAAGTCGACCTGGAGCGTCGACATCTGCCAGGAGCGGCCGATGGCGTCCTTGACCTGGACGGAGATCTTCGGGCCGTAGTAGGCGGCACCGCCCGGATCGGCCACGAGCGGCAGGTTCTGCTTCTCGGCGGCCTGGCGGAGCGCCTCGGTGGCCTCCTCCCAGTCCTCGTCGGAGCCGATGAACTTGTCGGAGTCGTCGCGGGTGGACAGCTCCAGCTCGAACTCGGTCAGGCCGTAGTCGCGCAGCAGGTCCAGGACGAAGGTCAGGAGCGTGTCCAGCTCCTGGGGCATCTGCTCCTTGGTGCAGTAGATGTGCGAGTCGTCCTGGGTGAAGCCGCGGGAGCGGGTCAGGCCGTGCACGACGCCCGACTTCTCGTACCGGTAGACCGTGCCGAACTCGAACAGGCGCAGCGGCAGCTCGCGGTAGGAGCGGCCCCGGGACTTGAAGATCAGGTTGTGCATCGGGCAGTTCATCGCCTTGAGGCGGTAGTTCTGCTCGTCGAACTGGATGGGCGGGAACATGCCCTCCGCGTAGTGCGGCAGGTGCCCGGAGATCTCGAAGAGGTGCTCCTTCGAGATGTGCGGGGTGTTCACGAACTCGTACCCGTTGACCTCGTGCCGGCGGCGCGAGTAGTCCTCCATGACCTTGCGGATCACACCGCCCTTGGGGTGGAAGACCGCGAGGCCGGGGCCCAGCTCGTCGGGGAAGGAGAAGAGGTCCAGCTCGGCGCCGAGCTTGCGGTGGTCGCGCTTCTCGGCCTCGGCGAGGAAGTCGAGGTGCGCCTTCAGCTCGTCCTTGGACGGCCATGCGGTGCCGTAGATGCGCTGGAGCTGCGGGTTCTTCTCGCTGCCCCGCCAGTAGGCGGCGGCCGAGCGCATCAGCTTGAACGCCGGGATGTTCCGGGTGGTGGGCAGGTGCGGACCGCGGCAGAGGTCCTTCCAGCACAGGTCACCGGTCTTGGCGTCGAGGTTGTCGTAGATGGTCAGCTCACCACCGCCCACCTCCGCGTCGGCGCCGTCGGCGGCCTGCGCGGCGTTGCCCTTGAGGCCGATCAGCTCCAGCTTGTACGGCTCGTCCGCCAGCTCCTCGCGGGCCGCGTCGTCGGTGGTGACGCGGCGGGAGAAGCGCTGGCCCCGCTTCTGGATCTCCTGCATCTTCTTCTCGACGCGCTTGAGGTCCTCGGGGGTGAAGGGCTCCTTGACGTCGAAGTCGTAGTAGAAGCCGTCCTTGATGGGCGGGCCGATGCCCAGCTTGGCCTCGGGGAACAGCTCCTGCACGGCCTGGGCCATGACGTGCGCGGTGGAGTGGCGCAGGATGTTCAGGCCGTCCTGGGAGGACAGCTCGACGCCCTCGACGGTCTCGCCGTCCTGGACGACGTACGCGAGGTCCTTGAGCTCGCCGCCGACGCGGGCGGCCACGATCGAACGCTCACCGGCGAAGAGCTCGGCGGCCGTGGTGCCCGTCGTCACCACGCGTTCGTCCCGCTCGGAATCGCGTTGGATGATCACACGGACGTCTGACACCGGTCTCTCCTGACTGAAGTGGGTCGCGGCGCCATACCGGAGCGCTCGCAAGGGCGATCGTACCGACCCGGCACCCTTGCCCGCGAAATCATTGCTAGCCGGGGCCCTCGCCGCGCTCCTCGAAGGACTCCTCGAAGAAGGCCGCCGCCTCGACGTGCTCCTGCAACGCCTTGGCCAGCCGTTCCCGCTCGCCCTCGTCGACCTGGACGGGGACGACCTCGCCCGCGCCGGTGAGCCGGCGGAACCCGCCCCGGCTCTCCAGCAGGCCGCGCACCCGGACCGGCAGTCCGACGAGGTGGGCGTGGACGGCGGTGCGGTACGCCTCCTCGTCGAGGGTGATCCGGACGTGCGGGACGTCCGCGCCGGCGAGGACCCGCAGCCGTACGGTGCCGGGGCCCCGGGGTCCGGGCCTGCGCATCCGCACGACCGTGCCGGTGACGCGGACCTGCACGGACGGCTCCGACCTGAGGTAGCGCAGGCCGGCCTCGCGCAGTGCGGGCAGGTCGCCGGGGGTGAACTCGACGGGTCCGGCGGCGGCCGCGCCCCCCTCGGGCGCACCGGCGGAGGGGGCCCACTCGACGGAGATCCGGGCCCCCTCCGTGCCCCGGACCAGGGCGATGAGCGCCTCGGTCAGTTCGTGGCTGACGCCCGCGCCGACGGCGGAGTCGAAGGCGTCCATGCCGCCGGTGGCCCGCAGGTAGTCGACGGCCTCGCGGGCGGCGTGCAGGGCCTGGTGGAGCCGGACGGCGAGCGGGCGGCCGGTGCCGGCGGGCAGGTAGGCGGTGATGCTGTGGCCGCCGGCGGCCGGGCCGGTCAGGACGGAGTCGAGGGCCGCCGCGGCGGCGCG
>NZ_JAVRHI010000572.1:0-10497 GCF_034105845.1 Streptomyces sp. CRN 30
CCGCGTACCGTCCCGCGGTGACCGGCCGGCCCTCCCGGGCGCCGCGCAGCACCGCGCACGCCGTGGACAGCGCGGCGGGCGCGGTCACCAGCGGCAGCGAGGCCACCGCCGTGGCCAGCCCGATGCTCAGCACGTCCGCGAAGAGCGTGATCCGGGGCCCGAAGAGCTCACCCGCCTCCCTGCTGGTCCCCATCGGCATCACCCGTTCACCCCTTCACCCCGGAGCTCGCCATGCCCTCCACCAGGAACCGCTGAAACGCCAGGAAGAACAGCACGATCGGCAGCAGCGCGATCACCGACATGGCGAACATCGGCCCGAACGAGGACTGGCTGGAGGCGTCCACGAACGACCTCAGCGCCAGCGTCAGCGTGAACTTCTCCGGCGAGAAGAGGTAGATCAGCTGGGTGAAGAAGTCGTTCCAGGTCCAGATGAAGGTGAAGATCGCCGTGGTGATCAGGGCGGGCCGGGTGAGTGGCAGGACGACCGACCGGAAGGCCCGGAACGGTCCGCAGCCGTCGAGGAGCGCCGCCTCCTCCAGCTCCCGGGGCAGCCCGCGCATGAACTGCACGATGAGGAAGACGAAGAACGCCTCCGTGGCCAGGAACTTCGGCAGGATCAGCGGCCAGTAGGTGTTCACCATGCCGAGCTGGTTGAAGATGATGTACTGCGGGATCAGCACCGCGTGGTGCGGCAGCATGATCGTCGCGATCATGAACGCGAAGAGCGGCCCGCGCAGCCGGAACCGCAGCCGGGCGAAGGCGTACGCGGCGAGCGAGCAGGACAGCACGTTCCCGATCACCGCGCCACCCGCGATCAGCAGCGAGTTGCTGAGCAACCGGCCCACGGAGACGTCGTTCACGCCGTCGAGCGCCGTCTCGTAGTTGGACCACTCCAGGGTGCTGGGCAGCAGGTCCAGGCTGGCGATCACCTCGTCGGCGGGCTTCAGCGAGGTGGCGAGCAGCCAGGCCAGCGGGTAGAGCATGACGAGTAGCGCGGCGAGGCAGCCGACGTGCAGGGCCAGGCGCCGCCGGTCGACGGACTTCCCGCGTGCGGTCGTGGTCGTGGTGGTGGGTGCGGCGGTCGTCGTCAACGGTCGTTCTCCTCGAAGGCGTAGAAGACCCAGGAGCGCGAGGTGCGGAACAGCACGGCGGTGACCGCGCCGATGACGAGGAGCAGCACCCAGGCCATGGCGGAGGCGTAGCCCATGTGGGAGGCGACGAAGCCGCGGTCGTACAGGTACAGCGTGTAGAAGAGCGTCGAGTCGGCGGGCCCGCCCTTGCCCGCGCTGACGGCGAAGGCGGGGGTGAACACCTGGAAGGCCTGGATGGTCTGGAGCACCAGGTTGAAGAAGATCACCGGGGAGAGCATGGGCACCGTGACGGAGAGGAACTGCCGCCACCGGCTCGCCCCGTCGACCGCCGCCGCCTCGTACAGCTCGGTGGGTATCTGCTGGAGCCCGGCGAGGAAGATGACCATGGGTGCCCCGAACTGCCACACGGTCAGCAGCGCGACCGCGAGCAGCGCCCAGCCGGGCCGGTTCACCCAGCCGCCGGTGCCGAACAGGTTGTCGACCGTGCCGCCGTCGTTGAAGATCGCCCGCCAGACGAGGGCGATGGACATGGAGGCGCCGAGCAGGGACGGCGCGTAGAAGGCGGAGCGGTAGAAGCCCTTGCCGCGCTTCAGGTTCTTCAGGGCGAGGGCGACGACGAGGGCGAGCGCGAGCTGCAGGGGGACGGCGATCACGACGTACGTGAGGGTCGCGACCACCGACCGCCAGTAGCGGGGGTCCTCGGTGAACATCTGCGTGTAGTTGCGCAGGCCCACCCAGGACGGCGGGTTGAACAGGTCGTAGTCCGTGAAGGACAGGTAGAGCGAGACGGCCATCGGCAGCAGGGTCAGCAGCGCGGCGCCCAGCACCCACGGGGAGAGGAACACCCAGGCGGCGCCCTCGCGGCGGCGCCTGGGGGGCCTGCCGGGTGCCGCGCCCTTCCCGGGCCGTACGGCGGCCGGCGTCTGCGTGGTGGTCATCAGCGGAGCTCCGCCTTCGCCTGGGTGACGTAGTTCTCGGCCGCCTCACGGGGCGACATCCGCTCGTACGACACCTGGTCGTAGTCGCGCTGGAAGGTGGTCTGCAGGGCGCTGTCGCCGGACGGGGGCGCCTGGGGCGGCGGATCCAGCTTCCCGTCGAGGGAGGCGTGGAAGTCGTACATCGTCCGGTCGAAGCCCTCCAGCCCGGCGGCGATGTCCTCGCGGATCGCGTCGTTGACCGGAATGCCGCGGGTGGCGCCGAGGATCTTCGCGGCCTCCGGGTCGTTCAGCATGAAGTCGATGAGCCGCGCGGACTCCTCCGGGTGCTCGGAGTCGGCGGCGACGCCCATGAACATCGAGGGCTTGAAGTACTGCCCCGGGGTGCCGTCCTCGCCGGACGGGGTCGGCGCCAGGGTGATGCCGCTCGGTACGAGCGGCAGGAAGCCGCTGCACGGGGCGTCCCAGTTGTAGTCGGACACCGCGGTCCCGCGTCCGAGCGGGGTGTTCTCGACCGTGCCGTCCATCTGGGTGGTCTGCTCGGCGGCCGAGACGGCACCCTCGCGCCGCAGCCCGTCGGTGAAGGTCCACCAGCGGGTGAGGTCGTCGGCGGTGAAGCCGAGCCGGCCGTCCTCGGTGTACAGCGCCTTCCCCTGCCCGCGCAGCCACACCTCGAAGGCGTCCTCGCTCTGCCCCGGGTCGGTGCCGCCGGGCTTCCCGGTCCTCTCCGCCAACTGCCGCATGGCGTCGGCCCACTCGCTCCAGGTCCAGCCCGCGCGCGGCGGTGCGACCCCGGCGTCCTCCCACTGCTCGGTGTCGTACACGACCGTCTCGGTGCCGCGCCCCACCGGGATCGCGTACGTCTTCCCGTCCACCCGGCCGGTGCCGAGGAGTCCCTGGTCGAACTCGCCCGTGTCCAGGATCGCCTGCGGCTCCGGCCGGGCCAGGTCCAGCAGGATCCCGCCGGACGCGTACTGGTCGATCATGCGGTAGTCGAGCTGCATGACGTCGGGGGCGTCGCCGCCGGCGGCCTGGGTGGCCAGCTTCTGCTTGTACGCGTCGTACCCGGAGAACGAGGTCTGCACCTCGATCCCCGGATGCCTCTCCTCGAAGAGGCCGATCGCCTCCTCGGTCCGCGCCGCCCGGTCCTGGTTGCCCCACCATGTGTAGCGCAGGACGACCGTGCCGCCCGCGCCGGCCGCCCCGTCCCCCGAGCCGGTACAGCCGGTGAGCACCGTACAGAGGGCGAGCGTCACGGCCGCGGTGCGGGACGCCCAGGACGTCCTCGTCCTGTCTCCGGGCATGGATGAGTCACCTCTTCCGCTGGGGCGCCTACCAGAAAGCGCTTCCACCCGAGCACGACCCTAGGGAAGATCCAGATGCCGCAACAAGACCCGTGCACCACATCCGCGCAACACCCCCGCCGCCCGCCCGACGGCCTACGATGCCCCCCGTGGCCCTCTTCGCTCTCGCACGCGTCACCCCCCTGCCCCCCGACGAGACCTGGCGCCGCCTCACGGACTGGGAACGTCACGCGGACGTGGTCCCGCTGACCCGCATCACCGTCCTGACCTCACCGCCCACACACACGGGCACCTCCTTCGTGGGCCGCACGGGCCTCGGCCCGCTCGGCTTCGACGACCCCATGGAGGTGGTCGTGTGGGAACCCCCGACACCGGCCGCCCCGGACCGCGCCGCACACTGCCGCCTGGAGAAACGGGGCGGCTTCGTCAAGGGCTGGGCGGAGATCGAGGTCCAGCCCCACGGCGCCGGCGGGTCACGGGCGGTGTGGCGGGAGGAACTGTCGCCCCGCCTCGTGCCGTCACTCCTCGACCGCCCGCTGAAGTGGGCGGCCCGGTGGGTGTTCGGGCGGGCGGTGGACCGGTTGCTGGGGCCGGCCCGATCATGAGGCCGTGACCGTTCAGCCACCGGAAGTCGCGTACTCACCTCGCGGCACGTCGTCCCCGTCGGAGAGGCGACCGGGTCATCTGGTCGTCCTGGCGCAACACCGACGACATCCGGGTGCCGGTTCCCGCCGACGTCCACTTCGACGCCGCCCCGGCCAACCGCTCAGCAGGTGCGTGTGTGCGGTGATCAGGGCGTAGCGGCGGCTCTCAGACCACCACCGGCCCCACCCGTTCCACCCCGGCCGGCACCCCCTCATGATGGATCGGCGTATGCGCCCCCACCAACGGCACCCCGCTCCCCCCGTGCCGCGCCGCCACGATCTCCGCGCCGATCGACAGCGCCGTCTCCTCGGGTGTACGGGCTCCGAGGTCGAGGCCGATCGGTGACCTGAGCCGGGCCAGTTCGCGCTCCGTCACCCCCACCTCGCGGAGCCGCTCGGCGCGCTCCAGGTGGGTGCGGCGGGAGCCCATCGCACCCACGTACGCCACCGGGAGCCGCAGCGCGAGCCGGAGCAGCGGTACGTCGAACTTGGTGTCGTGGGTCAGCACGCACAGCACCGTCCGGGCATCCACCTCCGCGCCCTCCAGGTAGCGGTGCGGCCACTCGACGACCACCTCGTCGGCCTCCGGGAAGCGGGCCTCGGTCGCGAACACCGGGCGGGCGTCGCACACCGTCACGTGGTGGCCGAGGAACTTGCCGACGCGGACCAGCGCCGACGCGAAGTCGATCGCACCGAAGACGATCATCCGCGGAGGCGGGACGGACGACTCGACGAGGACCGTGAGCGGTGTGCCGCAGCGTGCGCCCCGCTCGCCGGTCTCCAGGGTGCCGGTGCGGCCGGCGGCCAGAAGGGCGCCCGCCTCGGCCGCCACCGTGCGGTCCAGCTCCGGACGGTCGCCGAAGCCGCCCTCGTACGAGCCGTCCGGACGGACCAGCAGCGCGCGCCCCAGCAGGTCCGCCGGCCCGGAGACGATCCGTGCCAGCGCCGCCGCCCCACCCCGCGCGGCGGCCGCCAGCGCGGTGGCCAGGACGGGACGGGCGGCGTCCTGGTCACGTACCGGTGTGACGAGGATGTCGATGACGCCGCCGCAGGTGAGGCCGACCGCGAAGGCGTCCTCGTCGCTGTAGCCGAAGTGTTCGAGGACCGGCTGCCCGTCCTGGAGCGCCTGGGCGCACAGGTCGTAGACGGCGCCCTCCACGCAGCCGCCGGAGACCGAGCCGATCACCGTGGAGCCGGTGTCCACCGCGAGCGCGGCGCCGGGCTGCCGGGGCGCGCTGCCGCTGACGGCCACCACCGTGGCCACGGCGAAGTCGCGGCCCTCCGACACCCATCGGTGCAGGTCTGCGGCGATGTCCAGCATCTCTCGGTCTCCTCGGTCTCCTCGGACGACGGTCGGCAGCGGGCGGGCGGTGCCTGTGCGGAGAGCTGAGTACCCATGGTGACGGTCTATGTGCCCGTCAGGTGCTCGGGCCGTACCGGTGTCCTGTTCAGTTCCAGCCCTGTCGCGTTCCGGATCGCCGCGAGGACGGCCGGGGTCGAGGACAGGGTCGGGGCCTCACCGACGCCACGCAGTCCGTAAGGGGCGTGGTCGTCGGCGAGTTCGAGCAGGTCGACCGGGATGGCCGGGGTGTCGAGGATGGTGGGGATGAGGTAGTCGGTGAAGGAGGGGTTGCGCACCTGCGCCGTCACCGGGTCGACGACGATCTCCTCCATGACGGCCATGCCCAGGCCCTGCGCGGTACCGCCCTGGATCTGGCCGGTCACGGAGAGCGGGTTGAGCGCCTTGCCGACGTCCTGGGCGCAGGCCAGCTCGACCACCTTGACCAGGCCGAGCTCGGTGTCGACCTCGACGACGGCCCGGTGCGCGGCGAAGCTGTACTGCACATGGCCGTCGCCCTGGCCGGTGCGCCGGTCGAACGGCTCGGTGGGCCGGTGCCGCCACTCCCGTTCGACCTCGACGACCTCGTCACCGAGGACGTCCACCAGGTCGGCGAGTTCCTCCCCGGTGCCGGTGACGATCTTGCCGCCCCGCAGGAGCAGTCCGGCGCTCGTCCAGGCCGGGTGGGCCGGACCGAACCTGCGGCGCCCCAGCTCCAGCACCCGCTCGCGGACCAGCGCGCAGGCGTTGCGGACCGCGCCGCCGGTGACGTACGTCTGGCGGGAGGCGGACGTGGAGCCCGCCGAGCCGACCCGGGTGTCGGCCGGCTGGATGGTCACCCGCGCGACGCCCAGTTCCGTGCGGGCGATCTGCGCGTGGACGGTGACGCCGCCCTGGCCGACCTCCGCCATGGCGGTGTGGACGGTCGCGACCGCCTCGCCGCCGACGACCTCCATCCGTACGCGCGCGGTCGAGTAGTCGTCGAAGCCCTCGGAGAAGCCGACGTTCTTGATGCCGACCGCGTAGCCGATCCCGCGGACGACGCCCTCGCCGTGCGTGGTGTTGGACAGGCCGCCCGGCAGCTGCCGTACGTCCACGCCCTCGCTGCTCTCCCACTGGCGCTCGGGCGGCAGGGGCATCGCCTCGACGCGGCGCAGCAGTTCCGCGACCGGGGCCGGGGAGTCGACGACCTGGCCGGTGGGCAGGACCGAGCCCTGCGACATGGCGTTGAGCCGGCGGAACTCCACCCGGTCCATTCCCACCGCGTCCGCCAGCTTGTCCATCTGCGCCTCGTACGCGAAGCAGGCCTGGACCGCGCCGAAGCCGCGCATGGCGCCGCAGGGCGGGTTGTTGGTGTAGAGGGCGACCGCCTCGATGTCGACGGCGTCGACGACGTACGGGCCGACGCCGAGGGACGAGGCGTTGCCGACGACCGCGGGGGACGCGGAGGCGTACGCGCCGCCGTCCAGCACGATGCGTGCCCGCACGTGGGTGAGCCTGCCGTCGCGCGTCGCCCCGTGCTCGTAGCGCAGCTTCGCCGGGTGGCGGTGGACGTGGCCGAAGAAGGACTCGAAGCGGTTGTAGACGATCTTGACGGGCTTTCCCGTACGGAGCGCCAGCAGGCAGGCGTGGATCTGCATGGACAGGTCCTCGCGGCCGCCGAAGGCCCCGCCGACCCCCGCCAGCGTCATGCGGACCTTGTCCTCCGGCAGGCCGAGCACGGGTGCGATCTGGCGCAGGTCGGAGTGGAGCCACTGGGTGGCGATGTACAGGTCGACCCCGCCGTCCTCCGCGGGGACCGCGAGCCCCGACTCCGGGCCCAGGAACGCCTGGTCCTGCATGCCGAAGACGTACTCGCCCTCGACCACGAAGTCGGCGCGGCGGCGGGCCTCCGCCACGTCGCCGCGGACGATCGGCTGGCGGTGGACGATGTTCGGGTGGGGGACGTGAGCCGCGTGATGGTCCGTACGCCCTTCGTGGACCAGTACCGCGTCCGGCGCCGTCGCCGACGCCTCGTCCGTGATCACCGGCAGCTCCCGGTACTCCACCCTGATCCGCGCGGCGGCGCGGCGCGCGGTCTCCGGGTGGTCGGCCGCGACGATGGCGACCGGCTCGCCGTGGTGGCGGACCTTGCCGTGGGCGAGGACCGGGGTGTCCCGGATCTCCAGCCCGTAGTGCCGCACCTCGGCCGGCAGGTCGTCGTAGGTCAGCACGGCGTACACGCCCGGTACGGCGAGGGCCTCGCCCGTGTCGATCGAGACGATCTCGGCGTGGGCGACCGGGGAGCGCAGGGTCTGGCCCCAGAGCATGTCCTCGTGCCACAGGTCGGAGGAGTACGCGAACTCGCCGGTGACCTTGAGGACGCCGTCCGGGCGGAGCGTGGACTCGCCCACGCCGCCCTGGGTGCGGGATCCCTGGGTGAGATCGGTGGGCAGACCCGTCGTTCCCATGTCAGGCCTCCTCGGACCGGCGGGCGGCCGCCAGGCGGACCGCGTCCATGATCTTTTCGTAGCCCGTGCAGCGGCAGAGGTTGCCGGACAGGGCCTCGCGGATGTCCTCGTCGGTCGGGTCCGGGTGGCGCTCCAGCAGTTCGTCGGCGGCGACGAGCAGACCGGGGGTGCAGAAGCCGCACTGGACGGCGCCCGCGTCGACGAACGCCTGCTGGACGGGGGCCAGCAGGGTGCCCTCGCCGGCCTGGGAGCAGGGGCCGTCGGCCGTGGGCACAGCCTTTCCGGACCGCTGCGCGGCGAGGTCCGCGAGCCCTTCGACCGTGATCACCTCGCGGCCCTCCACCTGGCCCGCCGCGACCAGGCACGCGCAGACCGGCACCCCGTCCAGGCGCACCGTGCAGGAGCCGCACTCGCCCTGCTCGCAGGCGTTCTTGGAGCCGGGCAGGCCGAGGCGCTCGCGCAGCACGTACAGCAGGGACTCGCCCTCCCAGACGTCGTCGGCCCTCTGCGGGCGTCCGTTGACGGTGAAGTTGACGCGCATCAGGCGGCTCCCTCCGTACCGCGGCGCGTGCCGCGGTACTCCTCCCAGATCCGGATCAGCGTGCGGCGGGCGAGGACGCCGACCGCGTGGCGGCGGTACGCCGCGGTGCCGCGGACGTCGTCGATCGGGTCGCAGGCGGCGGCGCACAGCCCGGCGAACCGCTCGGCGACGGACGGGGGGACGACGCGCCCGCCGTCCCAGCAGCCGCCCTCCTCCAGCGCCGCGTTCAGGAAGTGCTCGGCGGCCTCGGCGCGGACCGGTGTGGGCGCGGCGGAGCCGATGCCCGTGCGGACGGTCCGGGTGCGCGGGTGCAGGGCGATGCCGAACGCGCACACGGCGATGACCATGGCGTTGCGGGTCCCCACCTTCGCGTACTGCTGCGGGCCGTCCGCCTTGTGGACGTGCACGGCGCGGATCAGTTCGTCGGGCGCGAGCGCGTTGCGCTTCACGCCGGTGTAGAAATCGTCGATGGGGATGAGCCGGCGGCCGCGCACCGACTCGGCCTCGACCTCGGCGCCCGCGGCGAGCAGGGCGGGGTGGGCGTCGCCGGCCGGGGAGGCGGTGCCCAGGTTGCCGCCGACGCCGCCGCGGTTGCGGATCTGCGGGGAGGCGACCGTGTGCGCGGCGAGGGCGAGGCCCGGCAGCTCGGTCCGGAGGGCCTCCATGATCCGGGTGTACGGCACGGAGGCGCCGAGCCGCACGCGGTCCGCGCCGGTCTCCCACGCGTACAGGTCGGTGATGCGGTTGAGGTCGAGGAGGTACGCGGGTCGGCGGCGGTCGAAGTTGATCTCGACCATCACGTCGGTGCCGCCCGCGATCGGCACGGCGGTGGGGTGCTCGGCCTTCGCGGCGAGCGCCTCCGCCCAGCTGGCGGGGCGTAGGAAGTCCATGACCGGCTCTCATCTCCGTCTCGGGAGGACGTCGGGAGGACGTCTGGAGGGGCGTCGGTTTCCAGCCGGATCGTGCGCGGCCGGTCCGGCTCGTCAGGTGCCGTTCTGTTGTCGGACGGGGCCAGTAGACAACGTGTTCCGTACCGCTGTCAGTCACCGAAACAATGAAGGAGTTGCCTGGCCGGAGCGGCTGTCTTGTAGATTCATATGAACGGAGGGCCTCAGAAACCCCACGGTTTCCCCCGGGAAACACGGAGCACGCGGAGAACCGGACAGCACACGGTCCGGACGGGACAAGACGAGAAACGGCGGCGAAGAGACATGCGGCTGCGCGCACTGCTGGACACCGACGCGCTGGGCCTGCGGCTGCTCGGGGGCGAGGACGAGCTGGACCGCACCGTCCGCGGCGTGATGACCACGGACCTGCGGGACCCCAGCCGCTACCTCTCGGGCGGCGAACTGGTGCTCACCGGGCTCGCCTGGCGCCGGGACGCCACGGACACCGAGCCGTTCGTACGGGTCCTGGTGGCCGCCGGCGTCACCGCGCTCGCCGCGGGCGAGGCCGAGCTGGGGCCCGTGCCCGAGGACCTGGTGCAGGCGTGCGCCCGGCACCGGCTGCCGCTGTTCGCGGTCCACGAGTCGGTGGCCTTCGCGACGATCACCGAGCACGTCGTCCGGCAGGTCTCGGGCGAGCGCGCCGGGGACCTGGCGGCCGTGGTGGACCGGCACCGCCGCATGATGACCTCGGGGCCGGCGGGCGGCGGCCCGGACGTGGTCCTCGACCTGCTCGGCGCCGACCTCGACCTGCGCGCCTGGGTGCTCTCCCCCACCGGGCGGCCCGTCGCGAGCCCGAAGGGGGACGGGGCGGCGCTGCCCGCCGAGGTCTCCGCGAGGCTGGCCGCCGAGCACCTGGCCGCCGCGCGCACGGGCCGCCGCGGCCCCCACCGGGTGACGGTCGGCACGACGACGTACTCGCTCTTCCCGGTACGCGGCCCGGGGCAGCGTACGGCGTCGGCCGCGGGCGGCCGGTCGCAGGGCGCCGCCCGTGACGTGCGGGAGAGCGTGCTCACGGACTGGCTGCTCGCGGTAGAGGCGGACGCCGGGGACTGGGCCGGGGAGCGGCTGGACCTGCTGCACGGGGTGACCCAGCTGATCGCGGTGGAACGGGACCGGCGGGACGCGGCGCGCACCGTACGGCGGCGGCTCGCGCAGGAGGTGCTGGAGCTGGTGCAGACGGGCGCGGCGCCCGCCGAGGTCGCGGCCCGGCTGCGGGTGGCCGCGCCGGTGCTGCTGCCCGGGCTGG
>NZ_JAVRHI010000573.1:0-39126 GCF_034105845.1 Streptomyces sp. CRN 30
CTGCGATGAACCTCACCCGACTCGACGCCTGGAACACCGGCAACCCTCGAGCCGGAACCCGCACCTCACGCTTTGAAGCACTGCGTCCCACCGCCTGACGGCGGTGGGACGCAAGATCACGGCTCGTTTCCCAACAGTGTCCCTCTCCCCGGGGGCACCGGCGTGCCCGGGGAAAGCGCGCGCCCCTGCCGGCTGTCGCGGACGGCCGATCGTGGTGCCCTTACCGGTGCCACCGATCCGTTCCCGATCAGTGACGCGTAGGGTCTGTACAGCGGATATCCCCACAGACGGAAGGGTTCACCATGGCGCAGCAGGTACGCGGCGTGATCGCCCCGGGCAAGAACGAACCGGTACGGATCGAGACGATCGTCATCCCCGATCCCGGGCCGGGCGAGGCCGTGGTGAAGGTGCAGACGTGCGGGGTGTGCCACACCGACCTGCACTACAAGCAGGGCGGCATCACCGACGACTACCCCTTCCTGCTGGGCCACGAGGCGGCGGGCGTCGTGGAGTCGGTCGGCGAGGGCGTCACCGAGGTCGCCCCCGGCGACTTCGTCGTCCTCAACTGGCGTGCCGTGTGCGGCGAGTGCCGTGCGTGTCGGCGCGGCCGGCCCTGGTACTGCTTCGCCACGCACAACGCGAAGCAGAAGATGACCCTCACCGACGGCACCGAGCTCACCCCCGCCCTCGGCATCGGCGCCTTCGCGGAGAAGACCCTCGTCGCGGCCGGCCAGTGCACCAAGGTCGACCCGGAGGCCAGCCCGGCCGCGGCCGGACTGCTCGGCTGCGGCGTCATGGCCGGCATCGGCGCCGCCATCAACACGGGCGGCGTGACCCGCGGCGACAGCGTCGCCGTCATCGGCTGCGGCGGCGTCGGTGACGCGGCCGTCGCCGGGTCCCTGCTGGCCGGCGCCGGCACGATCATCGCCGTGGACATCGACGACCGGAAGCTCGCCAAGGCCAAGGAGATGGGTGCCACGCACCTCGTCAACTCCAAGGACCAGGACCCGGTCGAGGCGATCCGCGCGCTCACCGGCGGCTTCGGCGCGGACGTCGTCATCGAGGCGGTCGGCCGCCCGGAGACGTACGAGCAGGCCTTCTACGCCCGCGACCTCGCGGGCACCGTCGTCCTGGTCGGCGTGCCCACCCCGGAGATGAAGATCGAACTGCCGCTCGCGGAGGTCTTCGGACGCGGCGGGGCCCTGAAGTCCTCCTGGTACGGCGACTGCCTGCCGAGCCGGGACTTCCCGATGCTGATCGACCTCTACCGCCAGGGCCGCCTGGACCTGGACGCGTTCGTCACCGAGACCATCCAGCTGGACCAGGTGGAGCAGGCGTTCGAGCGGATGCACCACGGTGACGTGCTGCGTTCGGTGGTGGTCCTGTGAACGCCGCGCGCGTCGACCACCTCGTCACCTCCGGGCAGTTCAGCCTCGACGGCGGCACCTGGGACGTCGACAACAACGTGTGGATCGTCGGCGACGACGAGGAGGCCGTCGTCATCGACGCCGCCCACGACGCCGACGCGATCGCCGCGGCCGTGGGCGACCGGCGGCTGCTGGCCATCGTGTGCACCCACGCCCACAACGACCACATCGACGCGGCCCCCGCCCTCGCCGAGCGCACCGGTGCGCAGATCTGGCTGCACCCGGACGACGCGCCGCTGTGGCGGCAGACCCACCCCGACCGCGACCCCGACCACTGGCTGGCCGACGGTCAGGTCATCGAGGCGGCCGGCACCGACCTGACGGTGCTGCACACCCCGGGCCACGCCCCGGGCGCGGTCTGCCTGTACGCGCCCGGACTGGGCACCGTCTTCACCGGCGACACCCTGTTCCAGGGCGGTCCGGGCGCCACCGGACGCTCGTTCTCGCACTTCCCGACGATCATCGACTCGATCCGGGACCGGCTGCTCACGCTGCCGTCCGACACGGTCGTCCGCACGGGACACGGCGACTCCAGCACGATCGGCGCCGAGGCACCCCACCTCGAGGAGTGGATCGCCCGCGGGCACTGAGCGCCCCGCCGAAGGTCCCGGAAAACACGACAGAAGGTGTCCTGCTTCCACGGCACCCTCCTGGGGAGGGACGCCGGCACACGGCCGGCGTCTCCTTCAGGAGAGGTGCGGGAACATGTCAGGACCGTTGGACGGAAAGGTCGCGCTGGTCGCCGGGGCCACGCGCGGGGCGGGACGCGGCATCGCCGTGGAACTGGGCGCGGCCGGCGCCACGGTGTACGTCACCGGCCGCAGCACGCGGGAGCGGCGCTCGGAGTACGGCCGGCCCGAGACGATCGAGGACACCGCCGACCTGGTCACCGCGGCGGGCGGCCACGGCATCGCCGTCCCCGCCGACCACCTCGACCCGGACCAGGTGCGCGCGCTGGTGAACCGGATCGCGGACGAGCAGGGCCGGCTGGACGTCCTGGTCAACGACATCTGGGGCGGCGAACTCCTCTTCGACTGGGAGGCCCCCGTCTGGGAGCACGACCTCGACAAGGGGCTGCGCCTGCTCCGGCTGGCCGTGGAGACGCATGCGATCACCAGCCACCACGCGCTGCCCCTGCTGCTGCGCAACCCGGGCGGCCTGGTCGTGGAGATGACCGACGGCACCGCCGACTACAACCGGGCGAACTACCGTGTCTCCTTCTTCTACGACCTCGCCAAGTCGTCCGTGCTGCGCATGGCGTTCGCCCTCGGCCACGAACTGGGCCCGCGCGACGCGACCGCCGTGGCCCTGACCCCGGGCTGGATGCGCTCGGAGATCATGCTCGACGAGTTCGGTGTCACCGAGGACACCTGGCGCGACGCGCTCACGAAGGTCCCGCACTTCTGCATCTCCGAGACCCCGCGCTACGTCGGCCGCGCCGTGGCCGCCCTCGCCGCCGACCCCGGCGTGGCCCGCTTCAACGGCGCCTCCCTCTCCAGCGGCGGACTGGCCCGGGAGTACGGCTTCACCGACCTCGACGGCAGCCGCCCGGACGCCTGGCGGTACATCGTCGAGGTGCAGGACGCGGGCGGGCCGGCGGACGCGGAGGGCTACCGCTGACCCGGTACCGCCGATCCGGTACCGGTGATCGGCCCCCTGCCGTACGCTCCCCGGCGGACCGGTCAGGGCGGCGGACGAGGGGGTCCGGTGGAACGTTTCGACGGGTACGGGGTGATGGTGACGGGCGCGGCCCGCGGCATCGGCGCCGCCACCGCGCGGCGGCTGGCCGGGGAGGGGGCCCGGGTGCTCGTCACCGACGTGGACCCGGGCGCGGCGGAGAAGACGGCGGCCGGGCTGCGCGAGGAGGGCCTCGTGGCACAGGCGTACGGGTGTGACGTCGGCGACCGGGAGTCGGTGGAGGCGGCCGTCGCGTACGCCGTGGAGACCCTCGGCGCGCTCGACGTGCTGGTCAACAACGCCTACGGCGCCACGCCCGACGCGCCGCTCTTCGAGGACGAGCCGGACGAGGTGTGGGCCCGCGACCTCGACCTCACCCTGACCGGCGCGTACCGCTGCTGCCGCGCGGCACTGCCCCACCTGGTGGCCTCGGGCCGGGGCGCGATCGTCAGCATCGGCTCCGTCAACGGCATCCAGGACTTCGGCAACCACGCCTACAGCGCCGCCAAGGCGGGCCTGATGTCCCTCACCCGCACCCTCGCCGGGCACGCGGCGCCGCGCGGGGTGCGGGTGAACCTGGTCGCGCCCGGCACCGTGCGCACCGCCGCGTGGGCGGGCCGCGACGCCCAGCTCGACGCGCTCGCCGGCGTCTATCCGCTCGGCCGCGTCGGCGAGCCGGAGGACATCGCGGCGGCGGTCGCGTTCCTCGCCTCGCGGGACGCCGCCTGGATCACCGGGACGACGCTCACCGTGGACGGCGGCCTGCTGTCGGTGAACACCGCGTTCCGGCAGGCGGGGTGGGAGGGGGAGTAGCGGCTGTCCTGTCACCCGGTGGCCGTCCGGGCCAGCAGCGCCGCCGTCGCGGGGTGCGCCGGGGCAGCGAACACCTGTGCCGTACGGCCCGACTCGACCACGCGGCCCGCGTCCAGGACGGTGACCGTGTCCGTGCGGTCGGCGACGAGCGGCAGGTCGTGACTGATCAGGACCAGGGCCAGAGCGTGCCGGGTGCGGAGGCCGCCGAGCAGGTCCATGATCGCCTCCGCGGTGCCGCCGTCGAGCGCGGAGGTGACCTCGTCGCAGATCAGTACGTCGGGTTCGGCGGCGAGCGCCCGCGCTATGGAGACGCGCTGACGCTGGCCGCCGGAGAGTTCGTGGGGGTAGCGGCCGGCGTACTCGGGGCCCAGCCCCACCTGGTCCAGGAGTTCCGTCACCCGAGCGGCGACCCGGTCCGGGGGGCGGCGGCGGTGCAGCCGCAGCGGCCGGCCGACCGTGTCACCCACCGTGCGGCTGGGGTTGAGGGCGCCGAGCGGGTTCTGGGTGACGAACTGGACGCGGCGCCGCTGCTCGCGGTCCCGGCCGCGCGGCCCGGCACGCAGCGGGACCCCGTCGAGGAGGACCGTGCCCGTGGTGACCGGCTGGAGCCCGACGACAGCCCGGACGAGGGTCGTCTTGCCGCACCCGGACGCGCCGACGACGCCCACCGCCGCGCCGGGGGGGACGGTGAGGCCGACGCCGTGCAGCACGGGCACCGTGCCGCGCCGGAACGTCACGGAGACGTCCCGTACGTCCAACAGGGGCGGCCCGGTGGGTGCCTCCCGGACGGGGGCGGCGGGCCGTGCCGCCGCGAACCGCCGCGGGGCGGCCCCCAGCTCCACCACCTCGTCCGCGATCCGGGCGACCAGCGCGGCGTCGTGGCAGGAGAACGCGACCGCGAGGCGGTGCTCGCGCGCCAGGTGCCGCAGCAGATCGCCGATCTCGTCCCGCAGCCCGGGATGCAGTCCGGCGGTGGGCTCGTCCAGGAGGAGCACGGCGGGGCGGCGGGCGAGGGCGCGGGCCAGCGCGACCCGCCGCTGCTGCCCGCCGGAGAGCGCGCCGGGCCGCCGCGCGGAGAGCCGGTCCTCGTCCCCGAGCCGGACCTGTGCGAGGAGGTCCGCCACCGGATCGGCGCCGCGGCCGGTGCCGCGGTCGGGGGCGAGTTCGCGGACCAGTGAGCGCACCCGCATCCGGGGATTGAGACCGGATGCGGGATCCTGGCCGACGTGGGCGAGCCGGTCGCGGCGCAGGGCGCGCAGTTCGCGTTCGGGCAGGGCGAGCACGTCGTGGCCGAGCACCTCGACGTGGCCCGCGGTGCGCGTGGTGCCGGGCGGCAGCAGTCCGGTGAGGGCGCGCAGCAGGGTCGTCTTGCCGGAGCCGGACGGTCCGGTGAGGGCGACGAGCCGGCCCGGACGCAGTTCCAGCCACGCGCCCCGGACCAGGTGCCGTCCGTCGGCGGCGGTGACGGTGAGGCCGGTGACCTCGGCGGCGGGCGCGTCCGGCAGCCCCGTCGTCCAGTGCCGGTCCCGGCCGGGCCGGTGACTCACCGCGCGGTCACCGCTTTCCGGCCGGTCCCCGGTGCGAGGGCGGCGGCCGCGAGGTTGACGCTCATCGCGAGCAGCCCGACGGCGGCGCCGGGGGCCAGGACGGCCCACGGGTTGAGAAGCAGGCCCGGGCCGTTCTCCCGGATCATCAACGCCCAGTCGGCGGCGGGCGGCTGGGGTCCGACCTGGAGGAAACCGGCGGTGGCGACGACGTAGACGGCGGCCACGAACCGCAGTCCGAACAGGGCGAGCAGCGTGGCGCGCAGATGGGGCAGCACGTCCCGGACGACCAGGTGCCACAGCCGTTCCCCGCCGGCCGCGGCGGCCTCGACGTATCCCGTGGCGGCGACCGGCGCGGCCGCGGCGGCGGCGAGCCGTACCGCGTAGGGCACGCCGAGCCCCACGGCCGCGGCGACCACGGCGAGCCGTCCGCCGCCCGGCCAGGAGAGGGCGACCAGCAGCAGGCCGAGCACGGCGGGCAGCAGCATCAGCAGGTCCGCCGTGCGTTCCACCAGCCGCCCGACCGGCGGCCGCAGCGCGCCCACCGCGCCGAGCACCGCCGCGACACCGGTCACCAGCAGGGCCACCACCAGGGAGGACACGACCAGTTCACGGCCCCCCGCGAGCACTCTGCCGAGCACGTCCCGGCCGAGCTGGTCCCCGCCGAGGAGCGCGTCCGCGCCGGGGCGCGCGTACGGTCCGGTCACCGGGGTGTCCAGGGCGTGCGGGGCCGCCCAGGGGCCCGTGAGGGCGAGGCAGACCAGCAGCAGCGCGGGCAGCACGCGCACCGCGGTGGCCGTCCGGCGCGGACGCGGGTACGCGGTCACCGGCGGTCCCCGGCCATGAGGTCCCCCGTGAGGTCGGCCAGCAGCAGGACGGCGGTGATCACCGTGCCCGCCAGGGCGGTGACCCCGGCGACCACGGGGCCGTCGCGGTCACCGGCCGCCGAGGCCAGCACCGCCCCGATGCCGGGGTGGTTGAAGACGGTCTCCACGACGACGGCACCGCCCAGCAGCATGCCGGCCGAGGTGGCGAGGCCCGTCGCGATCGCGGGCAGCGCGCCCGGCAGCACGTGCCGGAGCAGGACCCGGTGCGGGGACAGACCGTCGAGGACCGCGGTCTCCACGTGCGGGGCCCGCGCCTCGTCGGCGAGGGCGGCGCGCACGATCCGGATGTTCCAGCCGGTCTGCGGGACCGTCAGCGCCAGTACGGGCAGCACCAGCATCCGCCAGGACGTGGG
Source organism: Streptomyces sp. CRN 30 (assembly GCF_034105845.1). NCBI lineage: Bacteria > Bacillati > Actinomycetota > Actinomycetes > Kitasatosporales > Streptomycetaceae > Streptomyces > Streptomyces sp. CRN 30. Next base: position 6,702 of record NZ_JAVRHI010000573.1, read on the forward strand.
GGAGCCGTCGGCGCCGGTCACGGTGGTGGCGGGCAGCAGGCCGGTCCACAGCGACAGCACCAGGACCAGCGCCACGGCCACCACGAACTCGGGCAGCGCCAGGACGGCGGTCGCCGCCCCGGACACCGTACGGTCCAGGGCGCGGCCCGGGCGCAGCGCGGCCCAGCAGCCCAGGGCCAGCGACAGCAGGGCGGTCAGCAGCAGCGCGAGGCCACCGAGGAGCAGGGTGCTGGGGAAGGCGCCGGCGAGCAGACCGGTGACCGGCTCACCCCGGGCGGAGGTGCCGAGGTCCCCGGTGGGCAGCCCGGTCATCCAGTCCGCGAACCGCTCGACGAGCGGCCGGTCCAGGCCCAGCAGGGCGCGCCGCCGGGCCAGACCGGCGGGACCCTCGCCGCGCTCGGCGGTGGTGGCGGCGGCGTCCCCGGGCAGCAGTTCGACGGTGACGAAGACCAGCGCGAGCAGCGCCGCCAGGAGCACGGCCCGCTTCAGCAGCAGGGCGCCGGCCCGCGCCGCCACGGACCGGGCCGTACGCCACGGTGGCCGGGTGCGGGCGGGCGGGGGAGAGGGGGTGGCGGATCCGACCTTCTCGGAGGCCGGCGGTCCGGGAGTCAGCGGGTCAGCCATGCCCGTTCCAGCTGGACCCGTCCGTATCCGGGCAGTTCGGGCAGGCCGCGCACCGTCGGTCCGGCCAGGTCGATGCCGTCGGCCATGCCCCACAACAGGTAGCCGGAGCGGTCGTGCTCGATGCGCTGCACCTCGTGCAGCAGTCTGTGGCGCTCCGCCGCGTCCGCGGTGCCGACGGCCTTCTCGTACGCCGCGTCGAAGGCGGCGTCGTGCCAGCCCGCCTCGTTGGTGGCGCTGCCGGAGACCATGGTCTTGCCGGCGAGGAAGACCACGGAGTCGTTGGTGCCCCAGTACGTGGTGTACAGGTCGGCCTCGAGCCAGGTCCGGTCCCAGAAGGCCGCCGACTCCTGCTCGACCACCTTGATGCGGACTCCCGCCTCACGGACCTGGGTGGCGAAGAGCGTCGCGGACTCGGCGAGCCCGGCGATGTCCTCGGTGGTGCGGAGTTCGTACGTCCTGGAGGTGTCGAAGCGCGCCTGCTCGAGCAGCTTCCGGGCTCCTCCCAGGTCGCGCCTGCGCTGCGGGACGTCCCGGGCGTACGCCGGGTCGCCGGTGCCCAGGATGTCGTTGGCGACGGTGCCGTAGCCGGACAGCACCTGCCGCACCATGGCCTCGCGGTCGACGGCCAGCCGCAGCGCCTCGCGGACCCTGCGGTCGGCGAACGGCCCGTCGGCGGTGCGCATCACGATCGGCATCGCCATGTCGTCGGGGCGGCGCACGACCCGTATCCGCCCCCGCGACCGCGCGGTACGGGCGGCCACCGCGCCGACGTTCGAGGCGAGGTCCAACTGGCCGGAGAGCAGGGCGCTCGCCATCGCCTGCGGGCTCTCGAAGATCCGCACCTCGATCGCGTCCAGGTGCACCGTGCCGCCGTACCAGTCCTCGTTGCGCACCAGCCGGGCGTTGCCGCCGCGGAACCAGTCGAGGCGGAACGGGCCGGTGCCGGGCGCCTCGGCGATCGCCTTGTCGCTGGACCCCTCGGGGACGACGAAGGTGGTGAGCCGGAGCAGCGTCGGCAGTTCGGCGTTGGGGTGGTCGCAGACGAGGACGACCGTGCCGGGGCCGTCCGCGGTGATGTCGCGCGCCCGGACGCCGGGCAGCCGGGACGCGCCGGACGGGGTGGCACGCAGCCGGCGCAGCGAGAAGACCACGTCGTCGGCGGTGACGGGCGAGCCGTCGTGGAACGTGGCGCCCTCGGCGAGGGTGAGGCGCCAGGTCCGCAGGTCGTCCGAGGCCCGCCACTTCCTGGCCAGCCGGGGCGCGGTGTTCGTCTTCGCGCCGGGCACGGTCAGCGTGTCGTACAGCAGGCTGATGATGAGGTAGTCGCTCTCGTTGGCCTGGGTGCCGTGCGGGTCGCGGGTGAGGGCGCCCGCCCGGCCCAGCGCGCCCACCCGCAGGGTGCCGCCGGAGCGGGGTGCGCCGTCGTCCGGCGCGGGGGAGCCGGCCCGCCCCGCCTTCTCCGCACCGTCGCCGCCGCACGCCGTGAGCAGTGCTGTCGCGCCCAGTCCGCCGCCGATCCACAACAGTTGACGCCTCGACAGGTTCACATCGTCCTCGTTTCGCAGGCGGTGCACAGGCAGGGTGCGGACAGTGCGCGGACAGTGCGCGGACGGCGCACGAACGTCGTACGGACAGTGCGCATTCTTAGGTTTGCCTACCCTGATTGGCACTTGTGTGCAAGCGAGTGATCTGCGACGAATTGGTCCTTACCTAACCCTTACTTAGGTATGCCTTGCCTGCACCCTGCGGGGACCCTATGGTTCCGGATGACCCCCCTCTCCGTGGCCTGCGCCGATGCCCGTTCGGCGGGCAAGGGGTCGCACCGCCCTGCCCGGACGACGGCAGGACCATGCCTCCTCCCGACACGAAATGGTTGCGCCCATGGAACTGGGAGCCGCCCCCGCGCGTACGCTCGATCAGCGCACGACGAGGGAGCTCACGACCACCGCCCGCACGCTCCTCACCGACCACACCGACCTCACCGGCCGTGCCGACCTCACCGACGCGGCCGCCCACCGGGAGCTGCTGTCCGCCGTGCGCCGCGCCGCCCCCGCGCTCGGCGACCGCGTCCGCCACGCCTGCCGCCCCGTCGACACCCCGGACGGACTCTTCGTCCTCAAGGGGCTGCCCGTCGACGACGCCGCCCTCGGCCCCACCCCCGGCCACTGGTCGGCCGCCGGTGGGGCCGGCGCGCTCCACGACATCGTTCTCCTGCTGCTGTCCGCCCTGATGGGCACGCCGCTGGCCTGGGAAGGCCAGCAGGACGGACGCTTCGTCCACAACATCGTCCCCTCGCCCGGCCACGAGCGGGCCCAGACCGGTGCCAGCAGCGCCACCCTGCTCAGCCCGCACACCGAGGACGCCTTCCACCCCGGCCGCGCCCACCTGCTGGTCCTCGGCTGTCTGCGCAACCACGACCGGGTGGCGACCACCGCGGCCAGCGTCCGCCGCGCCCGGCTCTCCGACGCCGACGTGGACCTGCTGTCGCGCCCCGTGCTCCCGATCCTCCCGGACGCCGCCTACACGCAGGCCCGGAACCACGTGGGCCGGCCCCCGGCCGTCGCCACCCTGTGGCGGTCGCCGGACGGCCCGCGGCTGCGCTTCGACCCGGCGTACACCCCGCTGGACCGGGCCGGCGCCGCGCACCGGGCCGCCTACCGCCGCCTGACGGACGAACTGACCCGGGTCTCCGTGGCGGTGACCCTCGCACCGGGCGACGTCCTCGTCGTCGACAACGACCTCGTCGTCCACGGCCGCGTCCCCTTCCGCGCCCGCTACGACGGCACCGACCGCTGGCTGAAGAGAACGTCCGTCCGCGTACCGGGGTGCCGCACGCGTCCCGCCGCCGAACGGCACGAACACGGTTACGGGCAACGGACGACGGAGGCTTTCGCATGACGGCACACGGCACGAACGGCGCATCCGACCCGCGCGCGTCCGACGACAGGAGTCTGCGCGTCCTCGCCACCGGCGACCTCGCGGACCTCGACATCTCCCCGGCCGACGTGATCGACGTCGTCGAACAGGCCTACCGCACCCTCGCCGACGGCCGCTCCGACAACCCCCGCAAGCTCACCGTCAGAGCCGGTGACGGCCACTCCGTCGCCTACGCCATGCTCGCCCGCGACGGCGCCCGCGACGTGGTCGGCGTGAAGACCTCGTACAAGCACGGCCTCGGCGAGGACCGTGACCGGCAGCACTACTACACGACCCTGACCCTCTACGACGACGTCACGGGGCTGCCCGTCGCGATGATGGACTGCGGCCGGATCGGCGCCCTGCGCACCCCGGCGGCCTCCGCCCTCCTGGCCCGCGAACTGGCCGCTCCCGAGGCCCGTACGGCCCTTGTCATCGGCACCGGCACCCAGGGGCGGCTCGCCCTGCCCTTCCTGCTCACGGCGCTCCCGCGGCTGGACCGGCTGATGCTGTACGGCACCCGTCCGGACGGGGTGCGGGCCGTGCGCGAACAACTGCGGACGTACTTCCCCGGCCGTGACGCGGAGGTCGTCGAGGACCTCACGGGCCTGGACGCGGCGGCCTCGGACGCCGACCTCGTCGTCGCCACCGCCGGGCCGCACACACCGGCCGCCGTTGCCGCGGACCGGCTGAGACCCGGCGCCCTGACGGTGCTCGTCGGCCACGGCCTCGCCCCCTCCACCCTGCACCGCGCCGACCGCGTCGTCGCCACCAGCGCCGCCCAGATGCGGGTCACGGGGACGGACATGGCCGACGCCGGCGGCCGGCTGCGGGCCGCCGACGCCGAGTTCCCCGAGGTGCTGGCCGGCCGGGCGGCCGGCCGGACCGGCGCCGGGCAGCGGATCTTCGCGTACAACAGCGGCCTCGTCGTCACCGACATCGCCCTCGGCCACCGCCTCGCCCAACTCGCCCTCGCTCAGGGGCTGGGGACGCGGGTGCCGCTGTGGCGGTGAACGGCCCCACGGGTGGGCCGGTGCTCCCGGCCCACCCCGATCCGTGGCTGGAGGACGTGCTGCGCGGCCCCCTGCCGCACGAACTGGCGTATGCCTTCGGCGGGCCGTACCACCTGCTGCTCCCGCACCGCTTCGACCGCAACACGGCCGCGTTCGAGGCGGCCCTGGACGAGGCGGGCGTGACCGGACAGGTGCACTACGCGAAGAAGGCCAACAAGGCCGCCGTCTGGATCGAGCGGTGCGCGGCGCACGGCATCGGCGTCGACGTGGCGAGCGCCGGAGAGCTGCGCGAGACGCTCGCCCACGGGGTGCGCGGCGAGGACGTCGTCGTCACCGGACCCGCCAAGGACGGTGAACTGCTGCGCGTGGCCGTGCTCCAGGGGTGCCTCGTCACCGTCGACGCCCCCGACGAGCTCGAACGGGTGATCACCGTGGCCGGGGGGACGCGTCCCGTGCGCGTCCTGCTGCGCCGCCTCCCGCCCGGACAGCCGGACAGCCGGTTCGGCCTGGACGACGCGGAGCTCGGCACCGCGCTGCGGCGCTGCCGGGACGCGCGGGACACCGTACGGCTGGAGGGGTTCTCGTTCCACCTGGCCGGGTACGAGGCCGGACCGCGCGCCGCACTGGCGCACGAACTGATCGAGTGGTGCCGCAGGGCCCGGGCGTCGGGCCACCCGGCGGACCGGATCAGCATCGGCGGCGGCTTCGCCGTCGACTACGTGGACGCGGCCGACTGGGAACGGTTCACCCGCGCCCAGCGCCCCACCGACTACCACGCGGGCAGGTCCTTCACCACCGCCGACTTCTACCCGTACCACTCGCCCCTCGCCGGGGCCGACATGCTGCGCGCCGTCCTCGCCGCGCGCCCGGCGGGCGGCGGCGCCACCCTCGCCGCCCGGCTGCGCGGGGCCGGGGTACGGCTGCTGCTGGAGCCGGGCCGCGCGCTGCTGGACCGGGCCGGGTGCACGGTCTTCCGGGTGCAGGGCGTCAAGGAGCGCGACGGGTACGGCATCCTCACGGTGAACGGGACCAGCCTGAGCCTGTCGGAGCAGTGGTTCGGGAGCGAGTACCTCCCCGATCCCGTGCTGCTGCGGGAGCCGCCCGGGGACACGGGCGGGGAAGAGCCCTTCCGCGCCTGTGTCGGCGGCGCCACCTGTCTGGAGCCGGACCTGCTCACCTGGCGCCGGATCGTCCTCCCGCACCGGCCGCGCCCCGGCGACCTGCTGGTCTACCCCAACACCGCCGGATACCAGATGGACTCCAACGAGTCGCCCTTCCACGACCTGCCGCTGCCGCCGAAGGCCGTGCTCGAGGACGCGCACGGACGTGTCCGCTGGCGGCTGGACCGCCGTACGCCCTGCTGACCGACCACACTCCCGCGTCGACCTTGGAGTCCTTCATGCGCGAGGCGTTCACGCGTCCGGCCGTCGTCAGCCGCGTCTCCGACCTCATCGGCCACACCCCCCTGTTCGAACTCTGCCGCACCGGCGACGGCAGCCGGCTGCTGTTGAAACTGGAGCAGTTCAACCCCACCGGCAGCGCGAAGATCCGCATGGCCCGCCGGATGGTCCTCGCCGCCGAGGAGAGCGGGCTGCTGCGCCCGGGCGGCCGGATCGTCGAGTCGACCTCCGGCAACACCGGCCTCGGCCTCGCCGTCATCGCCGCCGAACGCGGCTACGCCTTCACCGCCGTCGTCGACCACCACGCCTGCGCCGACAAGCTGCGCGGCATGCGGGCCCTCGGCGCCGAGCTGGTGTACGTCGCGGAGGAGGGCGACGGGAACGACGGGGCCCTCGCCACGGCGGCCCGCGAGGAACTCGCCGAGCGGCTGGCCCGTGCGGACGACGGCGCCGTCTTCACCGAGCAGCACAACAACCCGGCCAACGCGGCCGGTTACCACCCCGTCGCCCGCGAACTGGACGCGGCGCTCGACGGCCGCATCGACGTCCTCCTCGGGGCCGTCGGCACCGGCGGCGGCCTGTGCGGCACCGGGGGCGCGCTCCGCCGCACCGTGCCCGGGGTGCGGATCGTCGGCGTGGAGCCCAAGGGCTCGATCGCCTTCGGCGGCCCCGCGCACGACTACCACCAGTCCGGCACCGGCACCCCCGAGGGCGCCCCGGTCGGCGCCCTCGTCGACTTCGGCCTGATCGACGAGGGCGTGAAGGTGGGCGACGTGGAGGCGTTCGCCGCCGCCCGGGTGGTCGCCCGCCGTACCGGACTGCTGATCGGCGGCTCCGCGGGCGGGGTGGTGCACGAGGCGCTGCACCGGATGGCCTCCCCGCGGACCGGGCCCGGAACGACTATGGTCGCGCTGCTCAACGACGGCGGGGAGAAGTACATGGACACCGTCTTCGACGACGACTGGATGCGTGCGCGCGGCCTCGTCGACCCCGCGGCCGAACACGAGGTGGCCGAACTGCTGACCGCCCTCCGCCGGGAGACCGAGACCCCCACATGACCCGCCCACCCCGCACGGCCGCGTGGCGCACCCTGCTCCACGACGGCCGCTCCCTCGCCACGCTGGCCGTGCCGCTGGCCCTGACCCAGCTCGCCCAGGTCGCCCTCACCACCACGGACACGGTGGTGATGGGCCTCATGGGCGCCGAGGCCCTCGCGGCCGGCGGCCTCGCCCTGGTGATCTTCAACCAGCTGCGCACCATGGGCGTGGGCCTGGTCACCGCCGTGGGCAACCAGGTGGCCGCCGCGGCCGCGCGCGCCGAGTCCGCCGCCACGGAGGCGGTCCGGCGGGAGGCCGGCGAGGAGGTGCGCGACCTCCTGCGGGCCGCCCTCGTCCTCGCGACCCTGGCCGGGGCGGCGGGCGCCGTCCTCATGGTGCTCCTCGGCCACGTGGTCGGCCTGCTCGGCCAGGACGCGGGCGTGGTGGCGGCGGCCCGGCCCGTCCTCCTCGCGCTGGCCCCCGGCCTCGTGCCCTGCCTGTGGTTCCAGGCCGTGCGCCAGTTCACCGTCGGCATGCGCCGCCCGCGCGCGCTGCTGCGCATCACCCTCGCCTCCGTCGCCGTCAACGCGGCCCTCGACTGGGGCCTCGTGCACGGCACCTGGTACCTCCCCGAACTGGGCCTGCCCGGCATCGGCGTGGCCACCTCGCTGGTGCACCTGCTGTCCTTCCTGGCCCTGTACGCCGCCACCCGGCGCGACCCGGAGCTCGCCGCGCTGCTGGACGGCGGCGTGCCCCGGGTGTGGCGCACCCGCGCCGCCCCCCTGCGCCGCCTCACCGCGCTCGGCACGCCCATCGCCGCGACGTACGGCTCCGAGGCCGGGTTCTTCCTCGTGGTCGCGCTGATCGCCGGCACCTTCGGCGAGGCGGCCCTCGCGGCGCACACCGCCGTCAACCAGTGCGTGTACGTGGTCTTCCAGATCGCCGTCGGCCTCTCCCACGCGGCCTCCCTCCACGTCAGCCGCGCCCTGGCCCTCGGCGCCGTGGACGCCGCCCGCCGCGTCCGCACCACCGCGCTGGTGTGCGCGGCCGCCGTGACGACGGCCGTCGGCACCGTGTACGTCCTGGCGCCCGGCCTCGTGCTGCGCCCCTTCCTCGGCCCGGCCGGCAGCACGGCCGGCGCCCTCGCCACCGAGCTGCTCCTGGTGGCGGCCGTCCTGCAAATCGTCGACTGCGCGCAGAACATCGGCGTCGGCCTGCTGCGCGGCCTGGACGACACCCGGGGCGGCTTCCACGTCACGCTGGTCGGCTACTGGCTCGTCGGGCTCCCCGCCGCCTGGCTGCTCGCCCGGCCCGCGCGCCTCGGCACCACCGGCGTCTGGCTCGGCCTGCTCACCGGACTCACCGTCACCGCGCTGCTGCTCCTGCGCCGGTACGGCCGCGGTCTGGCCCTCCGCGCGGCCGCCGCACCGCTTCCCATAACCGGCTGACCCGTCACACCACCCCCTCGCGTCACTCGTCCCCCTGTTCGAGTAACCGTTTCGTCTCAACCACCCCGATTCCACAACCCCCGCTCTGCGAACCCTGTCCCCTCAGGTGGAAACCCGTACCGACACAGGGAAGGGCCCGCCATGGGGGACATACACAGACGGGGCGCCGTCACACTCGGGATCACCGCACTGGTGGCACCGCTCACGCTCGCACTGGGCGCCGCGCCCGCGCACGCGGCAAGCTGCACGGCGACGACCGGGACGCATCAGAAGCAGGTCGAGAAGTTCCTCGGCCGGCCCGTCGACGGCAAGCAGTCCACCGCCGACTGCAAGGCGGTGAAGGCCTTCCAGACCAAGCACGGCATCACGCCCAACGCCGGGTACGCGGGCCCGGTCACCTGGGGCGTGATGAACCTGATGAACAAGCAGAAGGCGGTGGGCAAGAACCCGAACAAGGCCGGCAAGTGCCCCGTCAACAAGGGCCGCATCGCCTGCGTCGACCTGACCCTGCAGCTGAGCTGGATCCAGGACGGGAAGAAGCTCGTGTACGGGCCGGTACCGGTGCGCACCGGCCGCGACGGCTACGAGACCCGTACCGGGCTCAAGAAGATCTACTGGCGCAACATCGCCCACCACTCGACCATCTACGACGTGCCGATGCCCTACAGCCAGTTCTTCGACGGCGGCCAGGCGTTCCACTCGGCGAACGTCAGCATGTGGAACCCGCCCGGCTCCCGCGGCTGCGTCAACATGACGAAGACCGACGCCAAGAAGTACTGGTCGCTGCTGAAGAACGGCGATGACGTGTACGTGTACGGCCGGAAGCCGGGCACCTGACGGTCGCCGGGGGCGTGACGGTCACCGGGGGCCCCACACCCCGGGCCCGTCCCCGAAGTCCGGGATCTCCAGCCGCTCCCCGCCGCGCAGCGCGGACTCGTGCGCGACGATGCCCGGCAGGGTGTAGCGGGCGGCCAGCCACGCGTCGACGGCCGGCCGCGTCCGTCCCTCGACCGCCGTCACGAAGTCGTCCACCAGGAAGTGGTGGCTGCCCTCGTGACCGTTGGGGAGGTGGTCGAAGGCGCGGGGCAGCCGCGACCGGTCGTGCACCGGTGCCGAACCGGAGGTGAAGGCGGCCCGCAGCTCGGGCGCGACGTGCGCCAGCCGCGGGTCGTCGGGCGCCATGGTGGGCCGGGGTTCCAGCAGCTCCGTGATGTCCGTGACCCCCTTCTCGTCCTGCCACAGGGCCACCGTGGCGAGCTGCTCCATGCCGGCCTCGGTCCCGAAGAACCGGAACCGCGACTCCCGGATGTGCGAGGGCGACCCGGGCGGGCCGCTCACCCCGGACGGGGAGCGCGGCAGCGCCGTCTCGCTGCTCACCGTCCCCAGCATCCGCCACGAGATCCGCGCCGCCACCGGTGACGACCCGACGTACGAGGAGATTCTCGCCCGCGCCGCCGCCGGGGACCGCCTGCACGCCCGCGTCGTCGACGAGGCCGCCCGCGCCCTCGGCACCCTGCTCGTGCAGATCGCCAACTTGGCCATGCCGCAGAGGATCCCGCTCGCCGACGAGGGCGTCGGACTGCTGGACGTGGCCGGCGGCCTGGTGCACGAGACCCTGCGCGCCCACCGCCATCCGCTCGCCGGACCGGTGCCGCTGGAGACCAAGGTCTCCGACTTCCACGACTGGGCCAGGGGGGGCCGCCGTGCCGGCGATCCAGGTGCTCGTCCTGGGAGCCGTCACGGGGGGACACGCATCCGTAGTGACGGAACACACAGCGTGATCAGCTTCACGGTCCGTAATGTCGGAAGCGGCACATTTACTCACATCGCCTTCACGGTCGGCGCCGTAGGCTTCACGACATGTCCACCACTGTCAAAGGCGTCCCGGGAAGGACGGACCGAACGGCGGCCCAGGTCAACGAAGAGATCCGGGCCCTCTGGTTCCGCAGCGGCGGAACCCTGAACAGTGAGCAGCGACGCGAGTACCAACGGCTCGTCCTGGAGTGGGCGGCGGCGTCGCCCGATCCCGATTCCGATTCCGGGGAAGCGCCCTAGCCGGCCGAGCGGCGGCCTCAGCCCCAGTTGCGGGAGTACTGCTGCCGGTAACGGTGCCGGTCCTGTTCCGTGCGGATGTGGCGGGTCGCCGCCAGTGCCACCAGGCTACCCGCCACCACCAGGAGGCCCGGGCCCACGTGCCGCGGGTCCGTGAGGCGTTCCAGCAGGGTGGTCACCGTGCCGGGGGCGTTCATCCGTTCCACCGCGCCCGGCCGGGCGTCCCCGGGCGGTACGGCCTGCTGGGAGGCGGTGTCCGACGGTGCGGTGCCCCCCTCGGAGGGGTCCGCGCCCGCGTCGTCCGGCAGGCCGGCCAGCCGGACGCCCAGGGCGTCCAGCGCCTCCGTGACGGGCTGGAAGAACGTCGTGCCGCCGGAGGCGCAGTCGCCGTTGCCGCCCGAGGTGACGCCCAGTGCGACCCCCTCGGAGAACAACGGGCCGCCGCTGTCGCCCGGTTCGGCGCACACCGTCGTCTCGATCAGCCCGGTGACCGTGCCCTCGGGGTAGTTGACCGTCGCGTCGAGACCGGTCACCTCGCCCTCGCGCAGCCCGGTCGTGCTGCCGCTGCGGAACACCCGCTGGCCGACGGCCGGATCGGCCGCCGAGGTGATGCGCACCCCGCGGCCCTCGCCCACGGCCACCACGTCCGAGGCCGTGTCCTGCTGCCCCTCGGCGTACTGCACGAGGGAGAAGTCGGCGCCCGGGAACTCCGACGTGATCGTCCGGCCGATCTGCCCGGCACCCCCGGTGTCCGTGAACCAGACGGAGCCGACGGGCCCGCAGTGCCCGGCCGTGAGCATGAAGTCGCCCTGCCCGTCCGTCACGTCGAAACCCACGGAGCAGCGCCCGCTCGCCGAGAAGACGGGCCGGCCGCCGTCGAGGCGGGTGGTGAACGTGCCCTCCGTACGCTCCATCCGCACCGAGGCGCCGATCTGTTCGGCCGTCCGCGTCAGCCGCGACCAGTCGGCGGCGGAGACCGTGCTGTCGGCGCGCACCACCACCTCGTTGGAGGCCGGGGCGACCGCCCACGACGTGCCCGTCACCCGCGGCGCCGAACGCAGCCGCTCGGTCGCCGAGTCGAGGTCGGCCATGCTGTACCGGACCTGCTCGGCGCGCGCGCCCGCCGCCTCCACCTCGGCCGCCGCCTCGTCGTCGGTGACCGCGACGACCGGGCGGCCCGCGGAGTCGATCCAGGAGCCGGCCGTGCGGTCGTCGCCGAGCCGCGCCACCAGGTCCGGCGCGGGGCCGGCGACGGTCCGTGCCGTGCTCGCAGGGGGCGGTGCGGTGGCGGCCGGTTCGGTCGCCACGGCCTGCGTGACCATGAGCCCTCCGCAGAGCAGTCCGCCGACGGCCGCCAGCCGCGTCACCCGCCGGACGACCAGTCGTCGTGCGTGCCTCATCCCCTGGCTCCCGAACCCCGTACGCGACACGGCGTGCGAACACCGCCGGGGCCCTCCCGGACGAGTGCCCTCCCCTCATACGTGCGGCCGCGTCCGCCCGTTCACCAGTCGGCGTCGACGTCGAGCTGGCGCTTCACAACCGCACGGCCGGGCGCGCGGGCGCCGTCGGCCCGTGCGCGCCGCCCGCCTAGAATCCCCGCATGGACGAGGTCTCGTTGAACACACTGGCCGCCGGCAAGTACCTGCTGGTCACCAGTTACCGGAGGAACGGCACACCGGTCGCGACACCGGTGTGGGTGGTGCGGGACGGCGCGGAGCTCGGCGTGTGGACCGCCGTCGACAGCTACAAGGTCAAGCGCATCCGCAACCGTGCCGACGTGCTCGTGGGCCCCTGCGACGTGCGCGGCAGGCCGACCGGGCGGCAGGTCCCGGCCCGGGCCGAGGTGACCGACCCGGACACCACCGAGCACTACCGCCGGCTCATCGCCCGCAAGTACGGCATCCCCGGCCGCCTGACCCTCCTCGGCAGCCGCCTGCGCCGCGGCAGGACGGGGACGACCGGGGTGCGCATCACGCTCACGGACTGAGGGCCTGAGGGCCTGTGTCATGTCTCGGCCGGGCGCGTGAACCGGGGCCGGTTCGCGCGCCCGGTGCGCGCCCCGGGGCCGTCCGGCCGGCGCTCACCTCGCCGTGCGCCCGCGCGCACGGCGCCCGTGGCCGGCCGGAGCTCTCGCCGTACCGTATCTGCTGGTTTCGGCGGGCCGGGCCTTTCCGTGCGACGGGAGGGGGGAGGTGACGGAGGGACACCTGCTCGGGAAGGGGATCGCGTCCCCGGTCACCACCGGCGCCCTGCCGCCACCCGCCTTCCGTGGGAGCACCACATGAGCCACCAGCACTGGCCCCTCGCCGGGCTCACCGTCTCCGCCGGGCCGCTGCTCCTGCGCAGCCCCACCCTGGCCGAGTGCCACGGGCTCGCCGAGGAGGCCGCGCGCGAACCCCACGATCCCTCGGTGCCCTTCCTCGCGGGCCCGGCCGACGACGCCGTCCGGCGGGGGAGGCGGACCCTGCAGTACCTGTGGGGCGAATGGGCCCTCCTCCAGCCACAGCGCTGGTCCCTGACCCTCGCGGTCTTCGTCGACGGCGCGCCGGCGGGCCTGCAGAACACCCGCGCGCGCGGCTTCCCGCGCCGCGGGACCGTGGAGCACGGCCTGTGGATCCTCCCCGCCCGGCGCGGCCAGGGCATCGGCACCCGGGCCCACGCCGCCGCGCTGCACCTGGCGTTCGAGGGCCTGGGCGCCCACCGGGCGTTCCTCGACACGGCCGCCGACAACCACGCCGCCCTGGCCGTCACCGGCAAGCTCGGTTACGAGCCGTGCGGCGCGACGGTGGCCTCCCTGGAGCCGGGGAACGTGCGGATGCTGCGCCTGACCGCCGAACGCTGGCGCGCCCAGCACCGTACTCAGGCGCCGGTCGTCGGCGGACTCGAGGACTGCCTGCCGCTCCTCGGCAGCCCGCCGGCCGGACCCCCGGCGCACACCGGCGGCGACCGCGGGTGAGGAACCGGCCCCTCAGGCGGGGCCGGTCCGCCCCTCCATCGTCTCCACCAGCCGGCCCAGGGCCCTGACGACCCGTTCCCTGTCCTCCCCGAGCTCGGCGAACAGCTCGACCTCCGCGGCGAGCTGACGGGGGAAGAGGTCGTCGACGGCCCGGGCACCGGCCGGGGTGATCGTGACCAGGGCGGCCCGGCGGTCGGCGGGGTTGGGGGTGCGGGCGACGAAGCCGCGCCGCTCCAGTTTCCCGAGGGTCTTGCTGACGCCGGCGCGGGACAGTCCGAGGCGCTCGGCGAGGCCCCGGGCGATGACCGGCTCGCCGGCGTGGCGGAGGGGGACCAGCATGTCGACCTCCGGCGCGGTGAGGACGGCGCCCTCGTACAGGGGCTCGACGGCACGGTCGAGGAGACCGGTGGCGCGCTTGAGGAGGGCGACCAGCTCCATGGGGGAGGTGTCCAGGCCGGGATGGTTCTCGGCCCACTGGGCGCGGATGTCGGAGGGGGAGGCGGACATGCGGCTCGCCTTCTCGGCTGGGGCTGCTGGGTGAGGGGTGAGGGGGCGGGTGAGGGTGAGGGTGAGGGGTGGCGGAGGGCGGGCGTACGTGAACCTTTTGTTAACCGGTGAACTAATGGCTTACCGTTGTTCCATGGTATCCCCGTCCCCCTCACCCGCCCCCGCGGTACGCGTGCCCTCCGCGCCCTCCCCTTCCTCCGCGCCCTCCCCTTCCTCCGCGCCTTCCCCTTCCTCCGCGCCCGCGTCCGCGTCCGCGCCTTCGCCCTCGTCCGGGCGGAGCGCCGCGGGCCTGGTGGCCGTCCTGGCCGCCCTGACCTCGGTCGCCCCGCTCGCGACCGACATGTACGTCCCCGGCTTCCCCGCCATGGGCGACACGCTCGGCGCGAGCAGCTCGGCCGTGCAGCTGACCATGACCGCGTTCCTGGCCGGCCTGGTCGTCGGGCAGCTGCTGATAGGCCCGCTCAGCGACGGACTGGGCCGACGCCGGCTGCTGCTCGGGGGCACCGCCGGTTTCGTGCTGTTCTCCCTGCTCTGCGCCGTCGCCCCGAACGTCGGCCTGCTGACCGCCGCGCGCTTCCTCCAGGGCGTCGCGGGCGCCGCGGGCATGGTGCTCGCCCGGGCCGTCCTCACCGACCGCTTCCACGGGGCCGATCTGCCCCGTCACTTCGCGGTGCTCTCCCAGATCATGGGCGTGGCGCCGATCGCCGCCCCCGTGCTCGGCGGGGCGGTGCTCGCCGTCTCCACCTGGCGCGCGGTGTTCGCCGTACTCACCGTCATGGGCCTCCTGCTGCTCCTCGCCGTCCTGCGGAAGGTGCCGGAGACACTGCCGCCCGAGCGGCGCCACGGCGGCGGGATGGCGAGCACCTTCCGGGCGATGGGCGCCCTGCTCGCCCGCCGCGCCTTCATGGGGTACGTGCTCGTCCTCGCGCTCGTGTCGGCGGCGCTGTTCGCCTACATCGGCGGCTCCAGCTTCGTCTTCGAGAACCTGCACGGCGTGTCGTCGGGCATGTACTCCCTGATCTTCGCCGTCAACGCCGTCGGCATGCTGATCGCCGGGTTCGTCTTCTCCCGGCTGGCCGGACGCGTCCGGCTCAACACGCTGCTCACGGCGGGTGTCGCGGTGGCGGGGCTCGGTGCGCTGGCGCAGGTCCTGCTGGTCGTGACCGTGGGGGAGACCCTGGCGGGCACGTGGGCCGCGCTGTTCGTGACCCTCACCGGCATCGGGCTGGTCTTCCCGGCCTCCATGAGCATCGGCCAGGGTCTCGCCCGCAGCACGCCGGGTGCCGCGTCCGCGCTCCTCGGCGGCCTGCAGTTCCTCTTCGGCGCGCTGGCCTCGCCCCTGGTCGGACTGTTCGGTGAGGACAGCTCCCTGCCCATGGCGCTGATCATGCTGATCGCGGTGGCCGCGGCCGGTCTCGTCCTCGTCGCCCTCGCCCGGCCGTGGCAGGGACAGGGCGAGCCGGAGAACGCGGTGACGGGAGCGCGGGCGGCTTGAGGCGCCGCACCCGTGCGTGGTCCGCGCCCGTGCGCGGTCCGCGACGGCCGGCTCAGCGGCGGCCCACGAGGCTGCGGAAGTCCCGTACGGCCACGGACACCAGGGGCCGGTGACGGGCGAGGAAGGACAGGGGCGCCGACGGCTCGGTCGACAGTTCGGCGCGTCCGACCGCGGGCCGTCCGCTGATCCGCACCGGGACCCGGCAGACCGTACCGTCCGGCAGTTGCTGCAGCAGGCGGGCGCGTGCGGTGAGCCGGAACGGCAGCCGGAAGCGGTCACGGTGGACGGCGCGGACGGGAGGGGCGTCGGCGGGCACCAGTTCGGCGCGCACACCGTCGGCGTCGCTCCGCACCCGCAGCGTGCCGAGCTCCTTCGGGATGCCCCACAGGGCGCGCCCGCCGGCCATGGACCGCTCGTCGTCCACCCAGACGGCCACGGCGGTCGCGGCCGGTCCGCGCCGGTGGCGCACGGCGAGGCCGATGAGGAACTCGCGGTAGGCGAGGACGCCGCCCGGCCGGTAGTCGACCCAGAAGGTGACCAGGGTGCAGCGTCCCCGGAGGACCCAGGGGCGGACGCCCCGCGGCAGCGGCCAGCGGGGCAGTTCGCCCGCGGGGACGCGCCACAGGGAGACCGCCATGTCACCCGTGAGGCGCCAGGGCGAGGGAGGGAAACCGGTCCACGCGGTCATGACTCCGTGATCCTTTCGATCTCTTCAGCCTCTTTCGACCTCTTCGATCTCCTCGGCCTCTACGGCATCTGCGACCTTCTGTAGCTCTTCCCGCACTCCGCCGCCGATGCCGCACCCGGCCTCCTCGCGCACAGGCACCCACCCCCCACGCGGCCCAGTATGGGCATCTGCCCGCCGTCGCGGGGTATCCGGCGGACATGAACACGAGCCACTACGTAGCAGCGTCGTCGGATTCGGGCCCCGGGATGATCTTCATCCTCGTGGGTGGCCTTCTCGTCGCCGGTCTCCTGGTGTGGGCCGTACGGCTCGGCATCAAGGTGAAGCGGCGCGAGCCCAGGCGTCCGACGCCCCAGGAGCAGCCCACCCGGCCGGCCTCCGCCGGCCCGATCGGTGAGGTCCAGGAGGTGCGGGAGCCCGACGAGATGCCCGGGACCGGGACGGGACGGGCCACGGCGCACGACCTCAACACGTCCGGCAGCCGGCCGAGCGAGTCGCAGCAGCGTCCCCGCTGGGACTCCGGCTCCAGCGGCTCCTTCGGCAGCGGAGGCCCGGGCGCCTGAGCCACGTACCACCGGCTCCGAGCGCCGACGGCCGGCGGTGAACCGGCCGGACGGCCTCCCCGTATGACTCCCCGGGAGCCAGGTGTCCCCGATCCGCGGTCCCCGGCGTACGAAGGAGAGCAGCGTGTCGCAACCGCCCGAGCCCGGCCGGCCGGCGAGGCGCCCGGCGATCGAACCCACCCGGGTGACGCGCGGTCGCCGTACCGAGGCGCTCGCGGAACTGATGCGGGAGGCCGGCGGCGGCACCGCACGGCCACCCGCACGCGTGCAGCCCCGGAGGGAGGGCGAGCACGGGGCCGAGGAGCTCCCGCCGGTGCCGGCGGGACACGGCTTACCGGACGGGCCGAACAGACCCGGCGGGTCGAACAGTCCGGACAGGCGCAACGGTCCGGACGGATCGAACGAGTCGTACGGTGCTGCGCCCGCCGGCCCTCCGCCCCCGCCCCCGCCCACGCCCCCGTTCCCGCCCCCGCCCCGCAGGGCGCCCGGTGCGGGGCCCCGGCGCGCCCTGATCGCCGGTGCCGTGGCCGCGGCCGCCGTGCTCGGTTTCGTCGCCGCGCTGCTGGTGACGGACCGGGACGACGACGAGCGGACCCTTCCCGCCCCGGTGCCCACGACCCCGGTGGCGCAGGACCCGACCGGACAGGCGGCCGACCCCGACGGCCCCGGCACGCTCCGCGAGGGGTACAGCGGCCCGGAGGTCACCGAACTGCAGGAGCGGCTGCGCCAGATCCCGAACGTGTACGAGGACGGTCCGACGCACGGCCACTACGACGCCGCCCTCACCGAGGCCGTCGCCCGCTTCCAGCTGTGGTACGGCATCCGCGGTGACGAAACCGGCGTCTACGGCGACGACACGCGTCGCGACCTGGAGTCCCGCACCGCCGGCACCGTCGACGACTGAGCGGGTGCCGCGCGCCCGCGCCCCGCCCCCCCGCGGCCACCGGACACGCGTTCCGCCGGTGTGCCCCCGTGCCCGGTCCGTCCCCCGTGTCCGGAGTGCTCCCCGTTGCGTACTCCGGGCGTGACGGGGCAAGCGCAGCCGAGTGCCGTCCGGTCGGTACGGGCCGCGGCGGCGCGACGACGGGCAGGAGAGGTGTGGGTGTCGATGAGTGAGGAACTGCTGCCGGAGAGGGACGGCGCGGCCCTGCGGGAGGAGCTGGAGCGGCTGCGCGAAGAGACCCGGCACCTCCGCGCGCGGGCGGCCGGCCAGCCCGTGATCGCCCAGGTCCAGGGGATGCTGCGGGAGCGGTACGCGCTGGCGGACGCGGAGAGCGCGTTCGCCCTGCTGCAGCACGTGTCGCAGCAGCGCAACGTCAAGCTGCGCATCCTCGCGGGCGCCGTGCTGAGCGTCCCGCGGCCGGACCCGCGCGAAGCGCTCTGGTTCCCCCGGCGTGCCCGGCACGCCGAGCCGCGCCTCACCTTCCGGAGCGCCCGTGACGTCGGGCGGGGCAACCGCGGGGAGGCCCTGGGCGCGGTGCTCAGCCAGACCCTCGCCGTCCTCGACAGCGGCATGGGCAACGTACAGACCGCCGACCGCGGACTGGGCGGACTGCGCCTGGAGAAGCACACGGGCCTCACCGAGGAGTTCGTCGACTTCTTCGGACACGTGAACGAG
Source organism: Streptomyces sp. CRN 30 (assembly GCF_034105845.1). Lineage (NCBI taxonomy): Bacteria > Bacillati > Actinomycetota > Actinomycetes > Kitasatosporales > Streptomycetaceae > Streptomyces > Streptomyces sp. CRN 30. Next base: position 25,016 of record NZ_JAVRHI010000573.1, read on the forward strand.
GACGGGACGGCCTGTGCCCTGGCCGCGCGGAGCGGCACCCAGATCACCGTGACGGACGTGAGCACGCATCCGGTGTTCAGTGAGCCGGCCCGGCAGGCCATCCTGCGGGCGGGCAGCCGCGCGTGCCACAGCGTGCCGCTGACCGCCGGGCCCGGTGTCTGCGCCGGTATGGTCTCCGCGCACTTCGAGGAGACGGTCAAGGAGCCGACGCCCGCACAGACCGAGGCGCTGGCGACGATCGGCAGGGAGGGCGGGCAGTGGCTCGCCTGGTACGACCGCACCGTCGTCCTCGACGCGCTGGAGCACCTGCACGCCCTCGGCCGGTCCCAGGCGGGACGCCCGGCCCGCCGCCGCTGACGGCCCGCCCCTCACCGGGGCAACGAGGTCCCCGTCCCGTGGTCCGGCTCCGCGTCCCGCGCGGACGTCCGCAATGTCCGCAGCGCCAGCAGCAGGACACCGATGTCGTCCAGGAAGACGGGATCGGGTACCAGGTCCGTCGGCAGGACGAGGTAGAGGACGGCGCCCCAGAAGACCCAGCGGGGTCCGGCCGGCAGTCCGGCGCGCTTCAGGTCGCGGCGGGCCCGCACGAGGCGGAACAGCAGCGCCACCGCCACTCCCAGCACGACGGCCGCGACGATCGCGGCCACGACGACGATCACCCACGTCGAGTCATCCATGAAGCACGTGTGCCCGGCCCGGACGCGGCTACCGCCGTACGGCCCGGGGAATCACCGCACGGGCCCGGCGCACCGGAGCGTCCGCGGGCCCCGTCGTCCGGGTCCGGGCACGTGACATGCGCCGACCCAGTTTCGGCCGCACGCTGGGGGTACACGGACACCGTCGTCCACGACAGGGAGGACACCTGTGAATACGTCCCAGCAGCCCCTTTACCAGGTACAAGTGGTCCTCAGTGACTGCCTGGCGCAAGACGCGGGCCGCATCTTCGACGCGCTGTGCGCGCACTTCGTCTCGGACCGCTGCTCCGGTGAGCAGTTGCACGAGAGCCAGGCCGAACCGGACCGGCCGACCGTGTGGAGCGGTACGTTCGAGCTCCCCGACGACCCCGCGGACGAGGTGTCCGACGAGGGTTCCGGAACCCCGTCCGGCTCCGGGGCCGGACGGGAACACCCCGGGCCGCTGTCCGGCCCGGTCGACCTCGACGCCCAGGGCAGCCCGAAGGCGGTACGCCGCCTCAAGGAGGTCCTCGAGGAGTCGTTCTCCGCGTGCGAGGTGGGTGCCATCGCCGGCGACCAGGAGGTCCAGCTCCAGCTGCGGCTGGAGGGTTCCCGGACCGCAGAGGCCAGGTGAGCGGTGGCGGTACGGGCGAACGGCCTGGCGCAGAACGGCCGCGCGGCGAGAGAGTCCCTGACGGAGGGTGCCGCACGGGCCGGTCTGACCGCGCGGGGGGTCATCTACTTATTAGTGGGCCTGCTGGCCCTGCAGATCGCCTTCGGTGACGGCGACCGGCAGGCCGATCGCGGCGGTGCCCTCGCGGAGATGGCGGAACAGCCCTTCGGTTCCGTGCTGCTGTGGGCCCTGGGCATCGGCGTCGTCGGCATGGCGGTGTGGCGCCTGTCGGAGACGGTCTTCGGCGCGGCGGGTGCGGACGGCCGGTCCTGGCGCAAGCGGCTCACGGCCGCCGCCCGCTGCGTCTTCTACACGGTCGTCGCCTACTCGGTGCTCTCCTTCGCGGCGGGCTCCGGCGGCGGCAGCAACTCCTCCGACGAGCAGTCGCGGGACGTCACCGCCAAGGCGCTGGGCTGGCCGGGCGGTCAGTGGCTGGTGGCGGCGGCCGGCGCCGGTGTCGTCGCTGCGGGCCTGTGGATCGGCGTCCGTGCCGTACTGCGCAAGTACCACAAGCACCTGCGGCTCGGGCAGATGTCCCGCTCCACCCGCCGGACCGTCGACATCACCGGCGTGGCCGGCGGGGCCGCGCGCGGTCTGGTGTTCGCCGTGGCGGGGATCTTCGCGATCCGCGCCGCGATCGCGTACGAGCCGGACGAGGCCAAGGGCCTGGACGACACGATCCGTTCGTTCGCCGAGGCACCGATGGGCCAGGCGCTGCTGACCGCCGTGGCGGCGGGACTGCTCCTGTTCGGTGTCTTCTCCTTCGCGATGGCGCGCTGGCGCAAGGTCTGACGGCACCCGCCCGCCACTGTCCCACCGGCCGAACCGCCTCACCCGTGCGGGTGAACCGCTCGACGCGCCCGCTCAACGCCACCTCCCTCCCGCCCGACACAGACAAGGAGAGCAACCGAGCCCGTGGGAGGGAAACGTGGCCGGCGACGAGGCGGACGTGGGCCGTGGCCGCAACGAGACCGAGGAGGAGCGCGCCGACCGCAAGTGGTGCGAGCTCATCCAGGAGGTCCGGGTGGCGCAGACGGGGGTGCAGATCCTGTTCGGCTTCCTGCTCACCGTCGCCTTCATGCCCCGGTACGAGCAGCTGCGGCAGACCGACCGGACCATCTACATCGTGACGGTGGTCCTCGGCGCCGCCGCCACCGGTGCCCTGATCGGACCGGTCTCCCTGCACCGCCTCGTCTCCGGCCGGCGGGTCAAGCCGCAGGCGGTGACCTGGGCCTCCCGCCTCACCTTCGCTGGTCTCATCCTGCTGCTGATCACGATGACCGCGGCGCTGCTGCTGATCCTGCGGGTGGCCACCCACGACCACCTGGTGCCGTGGCTGGTGGGCGGGGTGTTCGTCTGGTACGTGCTCTGCTGGTTCGTACTGCCCCTGTGGACCCGGCGCCGCTACACCTCCGACACCCCCCAGGGTGACGTCACGCCGCTGCCGTGACGATGTGCCGTTGCTCCGGGCGGGGCGGTGCGTCAGCCTGACTCGTCATGGACCGTGACCACGAACGTGACCGTGACCGTATCCGTGACCGTATCCGTGACCGGAGTGCCGACCCCGTCCATCCCGCCCGTCTCCTCCGCCCGACCCGCCGTCAGCTCCTCGCCGCGGCGGGCACCGTCCCGCTCGCCGGTGCCGTTCCGTTCCTGGAATCCGCCCCGGCCGCGGCCCGGGACCGTACCGGTGTCCGGCTGACCTTCACCCGGGCCACCAACGGCTCGGCGACCCTCTCGCCCGCCGGCGACCGGCTGGTCGCCGAGGTGCAGAGCGTGCTGTGGTCGCTGCCGGGCACCGGCGGCGCGGCCCGCCCGCTCACCCCGGCGGACCTCGAACCCCACCGGCCCGTGTACGCCCCGGACGGCCGGCTGATCGCCTTCTGCGCGTACCGGGACGGCGGCTTCCACCTGTGGACCGCCCGCCCCGACGGCTCCGGGCTGCGGCAGCGCACCGACGGTCCCTGGGACGACCGCGGCCCCGCCTGGTCGCCCGACGGCACCCGGCTGGCCTTCGCCTCCGAGCGCGGCGGCGACCCGGTCACGGGCGCCCCGTACCGTGTGCACGTCCTCGACCTGCGGGACGGCCGCGTCACCCGGATCACCGGCCGCCCCGGCCAGGACGGCCCGCTGCAGGACGGCGCCTGGGAGGACTTCGACCCGGTCTGGTCCCCGGACGGCACACGGGTGCTCTTCGTGCGCGCGCAGGCCGTCACCGCACCCCAGGGCGCCGTCGCGCTCCGGGCCCGTACGATCGCCGCCGTCCCCGCCGACGGCGCCGGACCGGTGACCGTCGAGTACACCGAGGCCGGGGCCGGGGCCGCCCAGGTGGCGACGCCCGCCGTGGCCCCCGACGGCCGCCTGGCCCACCTGCGCACCACGGCCTCCCCGAACGGCTCCTGCGTCCTCGTCGTCGACGGCACCCCCGTACCGGTCGCCGGGGACGTCGCGGCGGTGCCCCCGCGGTGGACCGCGGCCGGGGAACTGCTCCTGACGGTCGACGGCGCCTTCACCCTCCTGCGCCCGGACAGACCGGAACGTCCCCGCACCGTCCCCTTCGAGGGCGTGCTGCCCGTCGAGCGGCCGCGGTACCGGACGAAGCGGCACGACCTGGGGCGGGCGCGGGTGCGGCCCGTGCGCGGCGTGCACCTGCCCGCGCTGTCGCCCGACGGCCGACGGATCGCCTTCGCCGCCCTCAACTCGCTGTGGCTGGCGGACACCTCGGGCGGCCGTCCGCCACGGCGGCTGCGGCGCGCGGGGACCACCCGCTACCTGCTCGGACCGTCCTGGGCGCGCGACGGCCGGTCGCTGGTGTACGCCGACGACCGCGACGGGCTCCTCGGCGTGTACCGGCACGACCTCGCCACCGGGGCGGAGACCGCGCTCGCGACCGGCGGCCGGGTGCACCCCGCGCTGTCGCCCGACGGACGGCGGCTCGCCTGCCTGGACATGACCGGCCGGCTCCTCGTGCGCGACCTCGCGGAAGACGAGGAACGGGTGCTCGTGGAGCCGATCGGCGGGGGCGGGCTGCCCGGCCGCCCCAGCTGGTCGCCCGACGGCCGGTACCTCGCCCTGTGCGACCGCACCCGGCTCAACCTCCGCTTCCGCGAGGGGTACAACGTCATCCGGGTCGTCGACACCGTGACCGGCACCGACCGTCTGCACGCGGTCGCACCCCACACGTCCGTCGCCGACCGCTACGACAGCGGGCCCGTCTGGTCGCCCGACGGCCGCTCCCTGGCCCTCGTCGTGGAGTCCGCGCTGTGCGTGCTGCCGGTCGGCCCCGACGGCACCCCGCGCGGCGGCCCGCGCACCCTCACGCCGGCGTCCGAACCCGCCGACCACCCGTCCTGGTCCGGCGACTCCCGCACCCTGCTGTACCTGTCCGGCGACCGGCTGCGGACCGTCGACGTCGGCGAGGGGACGGCCCGCACCGTCCGCGTCCCCCTGGAGTACTCCCGTCCCACCCCCGCCGACACCGTGGTGCACGCCGGGCGGCTGTGGGACGGCACGTCGGACGACGTCCGTGACGACGCCGACATCGTGATCCGGGGCGGGCGCGTCGCGGCCGTCGAACCGCACCGGACGGGCCGGCGCCCGGCCCTGAGGCGGATCGACGCCTCGGAGCGGACCGTGATCCCCGGCCTGTGGGACGCCCACACCCACCCCTGGCAGTACACCTACGGCGGCCGGCAGACCGCCGCCCAGCTCACGTACGGCATCACCACCGCCGTCTCCCTCGGCGGCTTCGCGTACGAACAGGCACGGCTGCGCGAGGCCGTGGCGGCCGGGGAGCTCGCCGGACCCCGCCTGCTGACCACCGGGGAACTCCTCGACGGGTCCCGCGTCGCCTACAGCATGGGCCGCGCCCACCGGACCCGCGCGGGCCTGCGCCGCTCACTGGCCCGTGCCGTCGCGCTGGACTGGGACTTCGTCAAGACCTACGTACGCGCCCCGGGCTGGGTGATGGCGGAGGCGGCGCGCTTCGCCCACGAGCGCCTCGGTGTCCGGGCCGGCGGGCACCTGCTGTCCCCGGGCGTCCAGCTGGGCCAGGACCTGACGACCCACCTGCAGGCCACGCAGCGCGCCGAGACCGGGCACGCCACCACGGCGACCGGCCGCGCGTACCAGGACGTGGTGGAGATCTACAGCGCCCGCGGGGCCGGCTTCTCCCTGGTCGCCACCCCGTTCACCGCCGCGCCGCTCCTCGGGGAGGACCCCGCGCTGGCCGACGACCCGCGGGTGAAGGTCGTGATGCCGCCGTGGGACGGCGCGGCCGTACGGGAGTCGGCGGGCCTCCCGCCGACCCCGGCCCAGCTCGCCACGGTGCGCACCGAGACCGACGTCTACCGGCGGATCCTCGCGGCGGGCGGGCTCGTCGCCCTCGGCACGGACCAGCCCCTCGTGCCCGTCGGCCTCTCCCTCCACCTCGCGCTGCGCGCCCTGCACCGCGGTGGTCTCTCCCCGGCCGGGGCCCTGCGCACCGCGACCGTCCTGCCGGCCCGTCTCTTCGGCCTCGACGGCGACCTCGGCACGGTCGAGGAGGGAAAGCTCGCCGACCTCACCGTCGTGGACGGCGACCCGTTCACGGACTTCGGCACGCTCGTCCGTACGGTGTCGGTCCTCCGGGGCGGCGTCCCGTACACGACCGAGGAGCTGGTCTCCGCCTTCGAGCCCGCCGCCCGCAGCACGCCGGCGGCCGGGGACGGGCCGGAGGACTGGCTGGAGGTGGGGCGGCTGATGCGGCGCGACGGCTGCTGCGACCCGCACTAGGCGTTTCCGACAGCCGTCAGTCCTCGCCGAGGTACAGCTCCGAGAAGGCGGTCGCCGCGGTCGGCGAGTCGAGTACCCGGCGCAGCCGCGCGGTCGCCGTGCCCGCCCGCCAGGGGTCGCCGGAGGACGGGCCGTGCAGCAGTTCGGCCAGCCACTGGGAGAACTCCTGGTACTGCCAGACGCGGCGCAGGGCGGCCGCCGAGTAGCCGCGCAGCCCGCTGTCGTCGCCCTCGGCGTGGTACGCGACGAGCGCGTCGGCGAGGAGGAACGCGTCGTGGAGGGCGAGGTTCATGCCCTTCGCGGCGATCGGCGACACCAGGTGCGCCGCGTCGCCCGCCAGGTACAGCCGCCCGTACGCCATCGGCTCGGTGACGTGGTTGTGCATGTCGAGCACGCGCCTCTCGATCAGCCGGCCCTCGGTGAGCGGCGGGGCGCCGGGCACGTCGAGGCGGGTGTGCAGCTCGGACCAGACCCGTTCGTCGGGCCAGTTGCCGGGGGAGTCGCCGGGCGGGCACGAGAGGTAGTAGCGGGTGATCTCCGGGCTGCGCGCCATGTGGCCGGCGTAGCCCCGGGAGTGCACCCCGTGCAGCACGCAGTCGGACGAGGGCGGGGCCTCGGCGAGCAGCGCCAGCCAGCCGATGCCGTGGTCGCGCCGGGCGGTCGTGGTGTGCCGGGCCGGCATCGCGGTGCGCGTCACCCCGCGCGCCCCGTCGCAGCCCGCCACGAAGCCGCAGCGGACGACGCGCGGGTCGCCGGTCGCCGGGTCCGTGTACGACACGGAGGGCGCGTCGCCGTCGATGCCGTGCACCTCGACGTCCCGGGCGCCGAAGACGATCTCGCCGGAGCGGACGTCGGCGTATTCGCGCACCAGGTCGGTGACGAGCAGCGGCTGCGGATACACGAAGTGGCGCCGCCCGGTGAGCGCGGTGCACGCGACCCGCCGCCGCCCGCCCGCGAAGCGGAACTCGAACTCGGTGTGCGTCGGCGCCCGCTCCAGCAGCCGGTCGGCCAGTCCGCGCCGCTCCAGCCCGCGTACCGCCCCCTCCTCCAGGAAGCCCGCGCGCGGGCGCCGCTCGACGAACTCCCGGCTCTCGGCCTCCAGCACGACACAGCCGACGGAGGCCGCCCGGAGGATGTTGGCGAGGGCCAGCCCGGCGGGCCCCGCCCCGACGACCACGACGGGAACGTGCCGTTCGGGTGGTGCGGACGACGGGGTGGTCATCGAGTCAGTATGACGTCCTCCGGACGATTCCGTACCCGTCAAGGACCCCCAACTCCCGTATGTGACGCGGGAGTTGTCCTGTTGACGGAACTGCCGGCGCGCCCGGACGCGCCGGGGTGCCCGCGTGTCGGGTTGACCCCGTGCGCCGCGCGCCTAGAGTGGACGAGAAGTGATTGAACGTCGAACTTTTTAGTCCTCCAGGAGGCTTCCGTGGACCCAGTGGACCTCGCCGCCGTCGAGGCGGAACGCGAGCGCATCCGCGACCGGTACCTCTCCGCCCCGGCGGACCGGCCCGCGAGCAGCGCCCGCGGCATCCACCACACGGCGCTGCTCTGCACCGACGTGGAGCGGACCGTGCGGTTCTACCAGGACCTCCTGGAGTTCCCGCTCACCGAGATGATCGGGAACCGCGACTACAAGGGCTCCACGCACTTCTTCTTCGACCTCGGCAACGGCAACCTGCTCGCCTTCTTCGACTTCCCGGGCCTCGACCTCGGCCCGTACGCGGAGGTCCTCGGCGGACTCCACCACGTGGCGATCTCGGTGGAACCCGCCACCTGGGAGCGGCTGCGCGACAAGCTCGCCGCCGCCGGTGTGGAGTACGCGGAGGAGAGCGGCACCTCGGTCTACTTCCGCGACCCCGACGGCGCCCGCGTGGAACTGATCGCCGACCCGCTGGGCGAGATGTACGGCTCGACGGTGAACTGACCGGACACCGGCGGCACGCGCGCGCCGACCGTACGGCGCACGCGGTACGGGATCGGGAGCCGGGGTAGGTGCCGTACGACCGCACGGAGTGACCCGGCGACGGAAAGGCAGCAGCATGACCCGCCCGATCAGTGTGGGAGTGGACGGAACGCCCGAGAGCGGGGCCGCCGCGGACTGGGCCGCGCGTGAGGCCGTGCGCCGCGGGCTGCCGCTGCGCCTCGTCCACGCCTGGGAACGGCAGGCCCACGACCCCACCGTGGCCGAGGACGCGGAGACGCGGGAACAGGGGGCGCGGCAGGCGCTGCGGGACGTCGAGGAGGAGGTCACCGGACGGCACCCCGGCCTCACCGTGACCACGGAGTTCCTGACGGACGGGGCGGTCGACGCCCTCACGGCCGAGACCGACGACGACGGGCTGCTGGTGCTGGGTTCGCGCGGGCACGGCGCCGTCGTCGGCTTCCTGCTGGGCTCGGTGGGCCAGCAGGTGATCGCCCAGGCCGCCGGACCCGTCGTCCTGGTCCGCTCCGACGACCGCGCCGAGCACGAGGCGGGCGGCCGCGAGGTCGTGGTCGGCCACCACGGCGCCCCCGACGACGGTGCCGCGGCGCTGCGCTTCGCCTTCGAGACGGCCGCCGCCCGGGAGGCCCCGCTGCGGGCCGTCCGGGCGTGGAACCTGCCCCCGGTGTTCGGCTACAGCCCCGGCTCGCTCCAGCTCGCGGACGACGCCGGCGGCCTGGAACAGTACGAGGAGAAGGCGCTGGCCGAGGCGGTGCGGCCGTGGCGGGAGCGGTACCCGCAGGTACGGGTGGTCGAGCACGTCGAGATCGGCAGCGCCGGGCAGGTCCTGCTGTCGGTGGCCGGCAGCGCCCAGCTGATGGTGGTGGGGCGTCGCGCCCACCGCCGCGCGATCGGCACGCGCATCGGCTCGGTGGCGCACGCCCTCGTGCACCACGCGCCCTGCCCGGTGGCCGTCGTACCGCCGTCCTGACCGCCCGCTCGCCCGCCGTACGGGGAACCGCGGCCCTCGCTCACACCTCCTCGTGGCGGCGGGCGAGGAGCAGGGCGATGTCGTCGGGGCGGTCGGTCCGGGCTCGGGCCTCCTGGGTGAGTGCGTCGGAGAGCGCGGGCAGGAAGCCGCCGGCCGGTCCGCCGGCCGGCGCGCCCGCGCGGGAGAGGGAGCGGCGCAGCTCCTCGACGCCCTCGTCGATGTCGGCACCCGGTCGTTCCACGAGCCCGTCGGTGTACAGCGCCAGCACGGCGCCCGCGTCCAGCCGCAGCTCGGTCACCGGGTAGAAGGCCTCCGGGTCCACGCCGAGCACCACACCGCCCGCCAGGTCCAGCACGTCGGTACGGCCGTCGGGGCGGCGCAGCAGCGGCTGCGGATGCCCGGCGCGGGTGGCGAGGGCGCTCCCGGTGACCGGGTCGAGCCGTACGTAGCAGCAGGTGGCGAACTGGCCCGGGTCGAGGTCGATGAGCAGCCGGTTGGTGCTGCTCATCACCTCGTCGGGGGAGTGGTCGCCGAGCGCGAACGCCCGTACGGCGCTGCGCAGCTGCCCCATCGTGGCCGCGGCCTGCACCCCGCGGCCCTGGACGTCGCCGATGACGAGGGCCAGTCCGTCGCCCGCCTCCACGACGTCGTACCAGTCGCCGCCCACGTCGATGCCCTGCGTCCCCGGCAGGTACCGGCCGGCGGTCTCCACCAGGGGGTGGGCCGGCAGCCGGTGCGGCAGCAGCACCTCCTGCAGTCCGCGCGCGAGGCCGGCCTCGGTCTCGTAGCGCCGGGCCCGCTCCAGCGCCTGGGCGATCAGGCCGGCGAGCGCGGTGAGCACGGTGCGTTCCTCGCCGGTGAAGGGGCGGGGCCGGTCGAAGCCGATGATGCAGGTGCCCACCGGGCGGCCCGAGGCGATCAACGGCAGGAAGGCGCGGGCGCCCTCGCTGCTCTCCAGCCGGATGCCGGGGTAGGCGGCCGCCAGGTGCTCCATCGACTCGAAGAACAGGGGGCGCCCGGTGGTGAGGGTCTCGGCGCCCGGCAGCGGGACGTCCAGCCCCGCCCCGTCGATCCGGGCGAGGAACCCCTTGGGCCAGCCCGACTCCCAGGCCAGGTACAGGTGCCGCTCGTGCAGCAGGAAGATGGCGAGCCGACGGCCGCCGAACGCGGGCAGCAGCTCCCGCGTCACCACCTCGGACACCTGCCGGGCCGTCATCGCCTCCGACAGCGCGATGGCCAGGGCGACCGGCCGGTACAGCGGAGCCATCGAGGCGGTCCGGGCCGCCTCGGGCGCCGCGTCCTCCAGGAAGGAGGGCTCCGCTGTGTCCGTGACCTGGCCCAGCGGTACGAGCCGGCAGGTGATCAGGTCGGGTCCTGGACGGGCCGTCAGCGTCAGCCAGGCGCCGTCGCGCCGGTACGGCCGGCGTTCCGCACCGTCCGGATGGGGGCGCCGTACGTGGAAGGTCACCGGGTCCGGCGACAGGAGCACCCCGCGCAGCTGGTCCTCGTAGGCGGGCCGGTCCAGCCAGGGCACCGCCTGCCACAGGGGCCGGCCGAGGAGCTCCTCGCGGTCCCGGCCGAGCAGGGCGGCGGCGCGCGGATTGACGTAGGTGATCAGACCCAGCCGGTCGAAGGCGAACACCCCGTCCGGCAGCAGGTCGGCCGCGGCGGCCGCCGCGGGCCCCGGGCCGGGGTCGACGACGAGGCCGTCCACCAGGGGCGGCTCGGCGCGGGACCAGCACTCGAACAGGCGGGGCGTGCCGTCGGCGGCCCGTACCCGCAGCGGTCCCCGCGGGGGCAGCCCGGCCGCGGCGTCCCGCAGCGCGGACAGGATCAGGAGCGCGTCGTCGGACGCCACCGCGTCCGCGAACTCCTCGGGCGAGCAGGCCGTGCCCCCGTCGTGCGCCGGGCCACCCACCAGGTCCCGCAGTGTGCCGTCCAGGGTGACGGACGGGCGTGCCGGATCCCAGGTGAAGTGGCCGATCCGGCCCACCGGCGGCTCGGTGACCGCCGGGGGCCGGACGCACAGCGGCTCCCCGTCCCAGGCGATCGTGGTGCCCGCCTCCTCCAGCGCCCGCAGCTGTGCACCGAGCCGGTCCGCGATCGCGGTGACGCCCGTGAGCCCGTCACCGGCGGGGAGCACGCCCGCCGTGCCGGGCGCCGAGGGCCGCAGCACCAGCAGCACCCCGTACGCCGCCGGGCCGGCCACCACGGGCACGTACACGGAGCCGAACCGGAACGGCAGGCCCGCCGCGAGCTGCGGATAGCGGCGCATCGTCTCCGCGGCGTCGGCGAGCACCACCGGCGCGCCCGTCCGGTGCACGTCGGCGACGGGGAACGGCCGGTCCGCGGCCAGCTGCCACCACGGGCGGAACAGCGGCCCGGGCACGCCCGCCAGCACGGCGACGCGCAGCAGGCCGGGCGTGCCCGAGCGCAGGTACACGCCGCCCGCGCAGCCGCCCAGGGCGCGGACCGCGTCCGCGACGGCGCCGGTGAGCGCGGCCTGCGGACTCCCGGCCGCCGGCCCGGTGCGCTCGGTGCTCCCCTGCATCGTCCCTGCTCTCGTCCCCGTGCGGTGCGCCCACCGTCTCAGCAAGGATGCGTCACTCCCGCCGGTCGGCGCATCCGGAGACCCGCCGCCGGGTCCCTCACCGCACCCGGCGGAACACGTCGTCGCCGTCGTCCCAGCCCGGCGGCGTGTCCGGGAAGGGCTCGCGGGCCTGGCGCGAGGACGCCGCGTACATGGCGTCGATCTCCTCGGCGTAGTGCCGGACGATGGCGTCCCGGCGCAGTTTGAGCGAGGGCGTCAGCAGCCCGCCGGCCGCGTCGAAGGGCTGCGGCAGGATGCGGAACACCCGGATGGACTCCGCGCGGGACACGGAGCTGTTCGCGGCGGCGACGGCGCGCCGCATCTCCTGCCGCAGCGCGTTCTCCTCCCGTTCGTCCCGCTCGTCCTGCCTGGCCGGGTCGTCGGTGGCGGCCGGGGCGCCGTGGCCGGTCCGGACGCGGCGCCAGTGCGCCAGGAAGGCGGGGTCGAGCGTGATCAGGGCCCCGACACAGGGCCGGTCGTCCCCCACGACGACGGCCTGGTGGACCAGCGGGTGCACGCGCAGCCGCTCCTCCAGCGGTGCCGGCGCCACGCTCTTGCCGCCGCTGGTGACGAGGACGTCCTTCTTGCGCCCCGTGATCGACAGGTACCCCTCGGCGTCGAGCCGCCCGATGTCGCCCGTGGCGAGCCAGCCGTCCCGCAGGGCCGTCCGGGTGGCCCGGTCGTCACCCACGTACCCCTGGAACACCGAGGGGCCGCGCACCAGGATCTCCCCGTCGCCGGCGACCCGTACCTCCGTGCCGGGCAGCGGGCGGCCCACGGTGCCGGACTTCTCCCGGCCCACCGGCTGCGCCGTGATGCCGCCGGCGGTCTCCGTGAGCCCGTACCCGTCGTGCACGGGGATGCCGATCCCCGCGTAGAACAGGGTCAGGTCACGGTTGAGGGCCGAGCCGCCGGACGCCGCCCCCTGCACCCTCCCGCCGAGGGCGGCGCGCAGCTTGCGGTACACGGTCCGTTCGTAGAAGGCGTGCTGCAGCCGCAGCTCCGCCCCGGGGCCGTGGCCGCGGCCCAGGCGCTGCCGCTCGGCCGCCCTCGCGTGGTCCTGCGCCGTCTGCGCCGCGCGCTCGAACAGGGCGCCGCGGCCGCCTTCCTCGGCCCGGCGGAGCATCGTCTTGTAGAGCTTCTCGAAGACGGAGGGGACGGCGTAGAGGAAGGTGGGCCGGAAGGAGAGGAGGCCGGCGGCGAGGTCCTCCTCGCGCAGCTCGGGCTCGTGCCCCATGAGCTGCCCGCCGCGCAGACAGATGCCCTGCACCATCAGCCCGTAGACGTGGGAGAAGGGCAGGAAGGCGAGGACCGCGGGCTGTACCCCGGGCGGCGCCGCCGTGTGCCCCCAGCCGGCCAGCAGCGTGTCGCACGGGTCGGCGAGGTTGCGGTGGGTCAGGACGCAGCCCTTCGGACGCCCGCCGGTGCCGGAGGTGTAGGCGATCACCGCGGTGGAGTCCGGCGGCACGATCCGGCGCAGCGAGTCGACGGCCGTGTCCGGCAGCAGCGCCCCGCCCTCGGTGAGCCGTGCCGCCGCGCCGTCGTCCAGCTGCCACACGTGGCGCAGCCGGGGCAGCCGGCCGCACACCGAGCCGACCGTCATCGCGCCCTGCTCGTCCTCGACCACGACGCCCACGCACCGCGCGTCCCCGAGGATCCACTCCACCTGGTCGCGCGAGGACGTGGGGTGGACCGGCACGACCTCGGCGCCCACCGTCCACAGCGCGAGGCTGAACAGCGTCCACTCGTACCGGGTGCGCGCCATGATCGCGATCCGGCTGCCCGGTCGTATCCCGCTGGTCACGAGCCCCTTGGCGAGACCGGTCACCTCGGCCCGCACCTCGGCCGCGCTCAGCCGCGTCCACGGGCCGGCGCCGTCGGGGCGGCGGGCGATCATCGGCAGGCCGGGCTCCCGGCCCGCTCGGTCGAAGAGGGCGCCGGCGAGTGAGCCCGTGGGGGGAGTGGCGGGCGGGGCGGTGCTGAAGGGCTGCATGCGCCGTTCCTCTGTCTTTCCGGCCGGTCGCCGCCGAGGGGGAAGGGCGGTGATCGAACGTAGCGCATGCGGTCCGTGCCCGTAGGTGAAATCGACAAGGAATCCGTCGCTCACCTGCGCGACTCAGGCTCTCAGGGGCGGGCGTACTCCTTGCGCACCGCGCCGGCCAGCAGCGCGAGCGCCTCCTCCGCGCGGGCGCGGTCGGCGTCGTCGAGCGCGGCGAGCGCGTCGGCGGCGGCCTCCCGCACCCGCCGGGGCACCTCGTCCAGCGCGGCCATCCGGTAGGCGACGGTCCGCCGGGCCAGCCGCTCCTCGGGCGTGACCCCCGCCGGGCCCGACCGGGGGAAGACGGCCGCCTCGTACACGGTGACGTGCAGCAGGACCCCGTTCGCGATGCCCTCGGCGTACCCGCGCAGGCCCGCCTCCCGGTGCGCCGCGGCGAAACCGGCCAGCGCGCGCCGCCGGACCACGCCCGAGCCGGCGAGCGCCG
>NZ_JAVRHI010000574.1:0-12474 GCF_034105845.1 Streptomyces sp. CRN 30
CGGCCGTGGGGGGCCGGGTCGGCCGGCGGGGCGGCGGGGGCGCGGTCGGCGACCCGGGTGCCCGAGCCCTGCCGGGCGGTGAGCCAGCCCTCGGCGACGAGGTCGGCGTAGGCGTCGGCGACGGTGTTGCGGGCGATGCCGAGGTCGGCGGCGAGGGCGCGGGAGGACGGCAGCCGGGTGCCGGGGGCGAGCCGGGCGGTGCGGACCGCCTCGCGCAGGGCTTCGGTCAGGCCGCGCCGCAGGCCGGGGCCGGCCGGTTCGACGTGCAGGTCGATGCCGTAAGTGGCCCAGGGTTCTGCCATGGGAGTGGACCATACCCGTGGGCTGCTTCGTTCCTAGGCTCCATTTCATGGACTACCTCGAGAACACCGAGAACACCGCCGGGTACGCCGAGGAGCACCCGCCCCGGCTGGTCTGGTCGCAGCACGCCCCCGAGGTCTACAAGGCGATGGTCCGGCTGGACGCCGCCGCCCGGAAGGGGGTGGACCCCGTGCTGCTGGAGCTGGTGAAGATCCGCGCCTCGCAGCTGAATCACTGCGCGTTCTGCCTGGACATGCACAGCAAGGACGCGCTCGCGGCGGGCGAGAGCGTGGAGCGCGTCCTCCAGCTCTCCGCGTGGGAGGAGTCGCGGCACTTCTACACGGAGAAGGAGCTGGCGGCGATCGAGCTGACGGAGGCGGTCACCGTCCTCACCGACGGTTTCGTGCCGGACGAGGTGTACGCGAAGGCCGCGAAGCACTTCCCCGACGAGGCGGAGCTGACGCAGCTGATCGCCGCGATCACGGTGATCAACGCCTGGAACCGGTTCGGTGTGACCTGCCGGATGACGCCGGGCCACTACACGCCGGGACAGCACGCGTGACGGCCCGTACGACCGTCCTGGACGCCGGGGTCCGCACCGCGCTCCAGGCGGTGGGCGCCGCCGCCAAGAAGGGCCTCGGCGACCCGGCCCTCGCCGAGCTGGTCCAGATCCGCGCCTCGCAGCTGAATCACTGCGCGTTCTGCCTCGACATGCATCTGGGCATCGCCCGCGAGCAGGGCGTGCCGGAGCGGCAGCTGGATCTGCTGGCCGCCTGGGAGGAGGCGGGGGACGACGTCTTCGACGCGCGGCAGCGGGCGGCGCTGGCGCTGACCGAGGCGGTGACGGTCCTGACGGAAGGGTTCGTGCCGGACGCGGTGTACGAGTCGGCCGCCGCGCACTTCGACGCGGAGCGGCTGGCCCACCTTCTCGCCCTGATCGGCGCGATCAACAGCTGGAACCGGCTGATGGTGGCCCGGCGCATCCCGGCGGGGGGCGTGGCGTGGTGAGCGCGGCCGCCCGGTTCCGTGCCCTGCACCGGCACCGGGTGGCGGACGATCCGCTGGTGCTGCCGGGGCCGTGGGACGCGGCGAGCGCGCGGGTCTTCGAGCGGGCCGGGTTCCCTGCGCTGGCGACGCCCAGCGCCGGGATCGCCGCGTCCCTCGGGTACGCGGACGGCGCGACACCGGCCGGTGAGATGTTCGCGGCCGTGGCGCGGATCGCGCGGTCGGTGGAGGTGCCGGTGTCGGCGGACGTCGAGGACGGGTACGGGCTGGCGCCGAAGGAGCTGGTGGAGCGGCTGCTGGAGGCCGGCGCGGTCGGCTGCAACCTGGAGGACTCCGCCGGCGGGCGGCTCAAGGAGCACCGCGCGCACGCCGAGTGGCTGGCCGCGGTGCGGGAGGCGGCCGGGGACCTGCTCTTCGTCAACGCGCGGATCGACACCTTCATCCACGGGGTCACCGACCCGGACCGGGCCATCGAGCGGGCGGCGGCGTACGTGGCGGCGGGTGCCGACTGCGTGTATCCCATCGCGGCGCCGGTGGAGGTGCTGCCGCTGCTGCGGGCCGGGACGTCCGGGCCGCTCAACGTGCTCGCGCTGCCCGGCGCGGGCCCCTCACCCGCCGAACTCGGCGGACTCGGGGCCACCCGGATCACCTACGGGCACGGGCTCCAGCAGCGCGCGGCCGAGGCGCTCGGCGAGATCGCGGCGGGGCTGCCGGGCCGGGCGCCGGAGCGGGGACGCTGACCGCCGGGGCGGCCGCGCCGGCCGTCAGGACAGCCATGGGCGCCACACCGGCTCGTGGCTGTCCACCCACGTGCGGGCCGCTTCCTCCGGGGAGAGCTTCTGCTCGGCGATCATCAGGGAGACCTGGTTCTGGTCCTCGGTGGTCCAGCGGAACTTCTTCAGCAGTTCCGCGGCCCGGCCGCCGTCCCGCGCGAAGTCGGCGTTGAGGTACTTCTGCAGGGGCGTGACCGGGTAGGCGCAGTCGACCTTCGCGGGGTCGGCGTCGCAGCCCTCCTCGTACGGCGGCAGCCGCACCTCGGTCATGGGGACCTTCTCGAAGAGCCACTGCGGGGTGTACCAGTACGTGAGGAAGGGTTTCTTCTCCTTCGCGAACTGTTGGATCTGGGTGATCTGGGCGGCCTCGGAGCCGGCGAAGACGACCTGGTAGTCGAGGTCCAGGTTGGCCACGAGGGCCTTGTCGTTGGTGACGTAGGACGGGGAGCCGTCGAGGAGCTGGCCCTTGCCGCCGCTCTCGGGGGTGCGGAACCGGTCGGCGTACTCGTCGAGGTTCTTCCAGTCCGTGACGCCGGGGTGCTCCTTCGCGAACCACGTCGGCACGTACCAGCCGATGTGGCCCGTGACGCCGAGGTCGCCGCCGGGGGTGATGGTCTTCTTGTCGTCGACGTAGCGCTGTTCCTGGTCGGGGTGGCCCCAGTCCTCCAGGATGGCGTCGACGCGGCCCTGGCTGAGCGCGTCCCAGGCGGGGACCTCGTCGACCTGGACGGTGTCGACGCGGTAGCCGAGTTCGTGCTCCAGGAGGTGGCGGGCGACGGCGACGTTGGCCTGGGCGCCGACCCAGGACTGCACGGAGAGCGTCACCGTCTTCGCACCCTGCGCGTTCGCGAACGGTGACGCCTGCTTGGTCATGTCGGCGGCGCCGCAGCCGGTGACCAGGAGCAGCGAGCCCAGCAGGGCCCGTACGGTCGTACGCGGACGCATGTCAGTTCTCCTTCCGCGCGCGGCGTTCGGTGGGCTGGGTCACCCGGTCGAGCATCAGGCCGAGGCAGACGATGGCCGCACCGGCAACGAGGCCGGTCGCCAGGTCGCCCTGGGCGAGGCCGAGGACGACGCTGTAGCCGAGCGCGCCGCCGCCGACGAGGCCGCCGATGATGACGACGGCGAGGACCAGGACGACGCCCTGGTTGACGGCGAGCAGCAGGGCGGGGCGGGCCAGCGGCAGCTGGACCTGACGCAGTTGCTGTCCGCCGGTGGCGCCGAGCGAGCGGGCCGACTCCAGCGCGGCCGGGTCGACCTGCCGCAGCCCCTGGGCGGTGATGCGGACGACGGCGGGGAGGGCGTAGACGACGGCGGCGGCCACGGCGGGGGCGCGGCCGACCCCGAACAGGGCGACGACCGGGATGAGGTACACGAACTGCGGCATGGTCTGGAAGACGTCCAGGACCGGCCGGAGCAGCCGGCCGAAGCGGTCGGAGCGGGCCGCGGCGACGCCGGTCGCGAAGCCGATGACGAGGGTGACGGCGACGGCGGCGAGAACCTGGGAGAGCGTGTCGAGGGACGGTTCCCACACGTCGAGGACGCCGATCGCGGCCATCGCCGCCACGGCGGTGAGCGCCGTGCGCCAGGTGCCGATCAGCCAGGCCAGGGCGGCGACGATCAGCAGTACGGACCACCAGGGCAGCCAGAGCAGGCCGTCGCGGAGCGGGTCGAGGACCCAGGTGGTGAAGTGACCGGCCCAGTCGGCGGTGCCGCCGACGACGGGGACGCCGGAATAGAGGTGGGCGGTCATCCAGCCGACGGCGTCGTTGACCGGTCCGGCGATGTCCAGCTGCCAGGCGTCCGGCCACTCCAGGCGGCCGGTGAGCCGTCCGGCGACCGCGACGGCCGCGACGGCCGCGACGGCGAGGGCCGCGTACAGCCGGCCGACCGGCGGTTTCGGCGCGTCGTCCGGCCGCTCCCCCGCCGCTGCCGTCACCCGGTCCAGGACCACGGCGAGCAGCACGATCGGGATGCCGGCCGCGAGGGCCGCGCCGACGTCGACCGAGGCCAGCGCCTGGTAGACGCGGTCGCCCAGGCCGCCCGCGCCGATCACGGAGGCGATGACCGCCATGGAGAGCGCCATCATGATCGTCTGGTTGAGACCGAGGAGCAGCTCGCCGCGGGCCAGCGGGACGCGGGCGGTCAGCAGCCGCTGCCGGGCGGTGGTGCCGAGCGACTCGACGGCTTCGAGGACCTCCTTGTCGGCGCCGCGCAGGCCGAGGGCGGTGAGCCGGGCCATGGGCGGGGCGGCGTAGACGACGGTGGCGAGGACGGCGGCGGGCACGCCGATGCCGAAGACCAGGACGACGGGGAGCAAGTAGGCGAAGGCGGGCAGCACCTGCATGGTGTCGAGGACCGGGCG
Organism: Streptomyces sp. CRN 30; assembly: GCF_034105845.1. Classification (NCBI taxonomy): domain Bacteria; kingdom Bacillati; phylum Actinomycetota; class Actinomycetes; order Kitasatosporales; family Streptomycetaceae; genus Streptomyces; species Streptomyces sp. CRN 30. Next base: position 4,444 of record NZ_JAVRHI010000574.1, read on the forward strand.
CAGGGCGCGGTAGGTGCGGTCGGAGAGACCGGCGGCCAGGCCCAGCAGGGCGCCCACCAGCACCGACACGGCGACCGCCACGGTCATCAGCGCGAGGGTCTGCATGGTCGGCACCCACATGCCGAGCAGGCCGCAGGCGAGGAACGCCGCCGCCGTGCCGAGCGCGAGCCGCACGCCCGCGACCCGCCAGGCGACGAGCGCGCCGATCGCGGTGACACCCGCCCAGCCGACGGCGAGGAGGGCGAGGTAGACGCCGCGCACGGCGAGCACGATCGCGTTGCTGACGTGACCGAAGAAGTAGAGGAAGAGGGGGTGGCCGTCCCGGTTGTCGATGATCCACTCGCTGACGTCGTCCAGCGGGCCGGAGACGTCGACGGTGAGGGCGGCGGGCCAGGTGCCGCCGGCCCCCCGGGCGTGGGCGAGGGGGACGAGGACCGCGGCGGCGACGGCGAGGACGAGCAGTTTGCCGACGGGGCGGCGGCGCAGGACGCCGGGCAGGGCGGGACGCGGGGCGGAGGGCGCGGCGGCGGTGGTCATCGGACGGCCCCGGCCCGGTCCTGGGTGCCCGCGACGACGGTCAGCAGCGCCGCCGCGTCGACCATGCCCACGCAGCGGCCCCCGTCCATCACGCGGGCCGCCGTCCCGGCGCGGGCGACCGCCTCGATCGCCTCGGAGACGGTGGCGTCGGGCCGCAGCGCCGGGCCGGAACCGGCCGCCTCGGCGCCGGCCACGGGCCGCATCGCGCCGCGGACCGTGAGGACCTGCTCGCGCGGCACGTCCCGGACGAACTGCCGTACGTAGTCGTCGGCGGGCGAGCCGACGATCTCCTCCGGCGTGCCGAGCTGCACGACCTGTCCGTCCCGCATCAGCGCGATCCGGTCGCCCAGCCGCAGCGCCTCCTGGAGGTCGTGGGTGATGAAGACCATCGTGCGGCCCTCCTCGCGGTGCAGCCGGACGACCTCCTCCTGCATGTCCCGCCGGATCAGCGGGTCGAGCGCGCTGAACGGCTCGTCGAAGAGCAGCACCTCGGGATCGACGGCGAGGGCGCGGGCGAGGCCGACGCGCTGGCGCTGGCCGCCGGAGAGCTGGGCGGGGCGGCGCTGCTCCAGTCCTTCGAGGCCGACCTTGGCGACGACGGCGGCGGCCCGCTCGCGCCGCTCCGCGCGGCCCACGCCCTGGATCTGAAGGCCGTAGGCGACGTTGTCGAGGACGGTGCGGTGCGGCAGCAGGCCGAAGTGCTGGAAGACCATGGCGGTACGGTGCCGGCGCAGCGCGCGCAGCCGGGCGCGGTCCATGGCGCGTACGTCGTCGCCCTCGATGGCGATCGTGCCGGCCGTCGGCTCGATCAGCCGGGTCAGACAGCGCACCAGCGTCGACTTGCCCGAGCCGGACAGGCCCATGACGACGAAGACCTCGCCCTTGCGGACGTCGAAGCCGACGTCGCGGACGGCGGCGGTGCAGCCGGTGCGGGCGCGGAGTTCGGCCGGGGTGAGGGCGGCCAGCCCGGGGTCGGCGGGGACGCGGTCGGCGCGGGGGCCGAAGACCTTCCACAGGCCGGTGACGGAGAAGACGGGGGGCCGCTCGGCGGGTTCGTGTGCCTGCGCCTCGGAGACGGTGGTCATCGCGCGTCACCCCCGGCCGCCGTCCCGGCGTTCGGGCCGGCCGTGCTCTCGCCGATCAGTTCGACGGCCTTCTCGCCGACCATGAGGACTCCGATCATCGGGTTGACGGCGGGCATGGTCGGGAAGACGGAGGCGTCGGCGACGCGGAGGCCCCTCAGGCCGCGGACGCGCAGGTCGGGGCCGACGACCGCGAGGGGATCGTCGGCGGCGCCCATCCGGCAGGTGCCCGCCGGGTGGTAGACGGTGTGCGCGACCTTGCGGGCGTACTCGCTCAGTTCGGCGTCGTTCAGCACGTTCGGGCCGGGGCAGACCTCGCGCCCCAGCCAGCCGGCGAGCGGCTCGGTCTTCGCGACCTCGCGGGCGACGCGGATGCCGTCGACGAGGGTGCGGCCGTCGTGGTCGTCCTCGTCGGTGAAGTAGCGGAAGTCCAGAGCGGGCTTCACGGACGGGTCGGCGCTGGTCAGGTAGAGGCGGCCGCGGCTCTTCGGCTTGGGGACGTTCGGGGTCATGGAGACGCCGAACTCCGGCCGCTCGTACCCCAGTCGCTCCGGATGGTCGGTGAACGGGATCTGGTAGAAGTGGAACATCAGGTCGGGGCCCGCGTGTCCGGGGTCGCGGCGCACGAAGAGGCCCGCGTCGGAGTCCATCGCGGAGTTGTCCGGGATCGGTCCGTGCGTCTCCCAGACGATCACCGACTCGGGGTGGTCGAGGAGGTTCTCGCCGACGCCGGGCAGGTCGTGCGTCACGGGTATGCCGAGGGCTTCGAGGTCGGCGCGCGGGCCGATGCCCGAGTGCAGCAGCAGCCGGGGCGAGTCGACGGCACCGGCGCACACGATGACCTCCTCACGGGCGCGGACCAGGATCTCCTCGCCGTCCTCGGTGCGGACGTGCACGCCGACGGCGCGGTCGCCGTCCAGTTCCAGCCGGTACGCCCAGGTCTGGAGCAGCAGTGTGAGGTTGGGCCGCGAGTCCATCACCGGGTGCAGGTACGCCACCGACGCGGAGGAGCGCTTGTTCTCCTCCGGGTGGTAGGCGAGGTCGAAGAAGCCGACGCCCTCGGTGAACGGCTTCTGGTTGAACCCCTCGATCCGCGGGACGCCGAGCGCCTTGTGCGCGGCGTCGACGAAGTCCCGGGCGATGGCGTTGCGGTCCTTCTCGTCCACGGGGACGACGTGGTTGAGCAGCCGCGCCCAGTACGCCTCCATCTGCACCGCGCCCCAGCCCCGGGCGCCGGCCGCCTCCCACTCGTCCCAGTCGGACGGCAGCGGCTTGAAGGCGATGAGCGTGTTGTGGGAGGAGCAGCCGCCGAGGACGCGGGCCCGGCTGTGCCGGATGTGGGAGTTGCCGCGCGGCTGCTCGGTGGTGGGGTAGTCGTAGTCGAGCTCTCCGCCGAGCAGGCCCATCCAGCGGCGCAGGGTCAGCACGTCGTCGCGGCCGACGTCGCTGGGGCCGCCCTCGATGACGGCGACGGTGGTGTCGGCGTTCTCGGTGAGGCGGGAGGCGATCACCGATCCCGCGGTGCCGCCACCGACGACGACGTAATCATGGACATGACCGTTCTGGGGCATGGGGCGTACTCCAGGTGGGGCGGGGACGGGAGGGAAGGAAGGGCAGCGGGTCAGCCGGCGAACCAGCGGACGGGTGCGGGCGCGAGGTTCTGGTAGACGTGCTTGGTCTCGCGGTACTCGGCGAGCCCGGCGGGGCCCAGTTCACGGCCGGTGCCGCTCCTGCCGAAGCCGCCCCACTCCGCCTGCGGCAGATAGGGGTGGAAGTCGTTGATCCAGACGGTGCCGTGGCGGAGCCGGCCCGCGACCCGGCGCGCACGGCCCGCGTCGGCGGTCCACACGGCGCCCGCGAGCCCGTACTCGGTGTCGTTGGCGAGGGCGACCGCCTCGTCCTCGGTGCGGAAGGTCTCGACGGTGAGGACGGGTCCGAAGACCTCCTCCCGTACGACGCGCATCGCGCGGTGGCAGTGGTCGAGAACGGTCGGCTCGTAGAAGTAACCGGCCTCGGGGCGTACGGCGGTGGGGGCCGGGCGTTTGCCGCCGCAGCGCAGGACGGCGCCCTCGGCGAGGGCGTCGGCGACGTGCCGCTCGGTCTTCTCGCGCTGCTGCCCGGAGACCATCGGGCCGCACTCGACGCCGTCCTCCGTGCCGCGGCCGAGGCGGATCCTCTCGGCGCGGCGGGCGAGTTCGGTGACGAAGCGCTCGCGCAGGGACTCCTCGACGATGAGCCGGCCGCCCGCGGAGCAGACCTGTCCGCTGTGCAGGAAGGCGGCGTTGAGGGCCTGGTCGACGGCCGTGTCGAAGCCCTCGTCGGTGGCGCAGGCGTCGGCGAAGACGACGTTGGGGTTCTTGCCACCGAGTTCGAGGGCGACCTTCTTGACGGTGGCCGCCGCGGCCCTCGCCACCTCGGTGCCGCTGGCCAGGCCACCGGTGAAGGAGACCAGGTCGACGTCGGGGTGGTCGGCGAGCCGGGCGCCGACCGTGCGGCCGGGCCCGGTGACGAGGTTGGCGACGCCCTCCGGCAGCCCCGCCTCCAGCAGCAGCTCGACCAGGGCGACGGTGGTCAGCGGGGTGATCTCGCTGGGCTTGACCACGAAGGTGTTGCCGGCGGCGAGAGCCGGGGCGATCTTCCAACTGGCCTGGAGCAGCGGGTAGTTCCAGGGCGTGATCATCGCGCAGACGCCGACCGGCTCGTGCACGACGACACTGTGGACGGTGGGCGAACCGGCGTCGACGACCCGGCCGGGGGCCTCGGCGGCGACGAGGTCGGCGAAGTACCGGAAGGCGTCGGCGACGCAGTCGACGTCGACCCGGCCCTCCTCCAGGGTCTTGCCCGCGTCGCGGCTCTCCAGCAGGCCGATCCGCTCCCGGTCGCGGCCGAGCAGCCCGGCTACGCGGCGCAGCAGCGCGGCGCGTTCGGCGACCGGGGTGCGCGGCCAGGGGCCCTTGTCGAAGGCGCGGCGGGCGGCGGCCACCGCGAGGTCGGCGTCCTTCTCGTCGCCCTCCGCGACCACGGCGAACGGCAGGGCGTCCGCGGGGTCGATGATCTCCCGGACGGCGCCCGAGGCCGCGTGCAGCCACCTGCCCGCCACATGCACGGTGGGGCGCGCGCCCTCCGCGTCGTCGGCCACCTGGGTTCGCGTTTCGTCCGCCATGCCCGGTTTCCGCCTTCCGTTCCTGTTCAGGGCCCGTGGGTCACACGGGTGTCACGCACGGGATCGGGAGCCCTGCCCCGGTCGCCCGTTCGCATGCCGAATCGATGGCCGAAAGTGCGGTACGTCACTGCGGTACGTCACTGCGCAGGGGGACAGCATAGGGCGGCCGACGGCGCGCGGGGATGGCCGCGGCGGCGATGTCTGACTAGGGTCAAAGACATGGACGCCGACCTCGACGCCGACCTGGACGCCGACCTGGACGCCGATTCCGTGCGCACGGCCGATGTGACGGCGCTGCGCGGCTTCAACCGCTATCTGACCCGTCGTATCGGCGTCCTCGACGACCACTATCTGGGCCAGGACCGCCCGCTCGGTGAGGCGCGGCTGCTGTACGAGATCGCCGGCGGCGGCACCGGTGCCACCCTGCGGGAGCTGCGCGGCCGGCTCGGTCTCGACGCCGGTTACCTCAGCCGCATGGTGGCGTCGCTGCGGGCGCAGGGCATGGTCCGGCTCGGCACCGACCCCCGCGACAGCCGGGTGCGGACGGTCGCGGCGACCGCGGCCGGACGCGCGGAGGTGGCCGAGCAGAACCGGCGGGCCGACGCGCTCGCCACGGACCTGCTGCGCGGCCTGGACCCGTCCCAGCGGGACCGGTTGACGGAGGCGATGGCCACCACCCGGCGGCTGCTGCGGCTGGCCGCCGTCACCGTGGAGCGGATCGACGGCCACCACCCGGACGCCCGCGCCTGCCTCGCGGCGTACGCCGACGAACTCGACGTCCGCTTCCCGGAGGGCTTCGACCGGGCCGACCTGGTCGGGCCCGAGGAGGTGTCGGGGGCGGCCGGGGCCTTCCTGGTCGCGTACGAGGAGGGCCGGCCGGTGGGCTGCGGCGCGCTGCGGCGGCCGGCGCCGGACGTCGGGGAGATCCGGCACGTCTGGGTGCACGCGGACGCCCGGCGGCTGGGCCTCGCCCGGCGGCTCCTCGGCGGACTGGAACGGGAGGCTGCCGAGCGGGGGTGCGCCGTGGTCCGCCTCGACACCCACGCCACGCTCACCGAGGCGCAGGCGATGTACCGGGCCTGCGGCTATACGGAGATCCCGGCGTACGACGACCACGTGTACGCGGCGCACTGGTTCGAGAAGCGGCTGCCGGAGTGAAGGGGGCTGCCGGGCCGGACGGCCGACGGGCCCCTTTCCCGGTGCTGACCGGAAAGGGGCCCGTAGGGCGTCGTCACGCGCGCACGCGTGCGCGGCTCAGACGAGACCGAGGGATCAGATGAGGCCGAGGGAGCGGACCGCCTCGCGCTCCTCCTCCAGCTCCTTGACGGAGGCGTCGATGCGGGAGCGGGAGAAGTCGTTGATCTCCAGGCCCTGGACGATCTCGTACTTGCCGTCCTTGGTGGTGACCGGGAAGGAGGAGATGAGGCCCTCGGGGACGCCGTAGGAGCCGTCGGACGGGATGCCCATGGAGACCCAGTCGCCGTCGGCGGTGCCGTTGACCCAGGTGTGGACGTGGTCGATGGCGGCGTTGGCGGCCGACGCGGCGGAGGACGCGCCCCGCGCCTCGATGATCGCGGCACCGCGCTTGGCGACGGTCGGGATGAAGTCGTCCGCGAGCCACTGCTCGTCGTTCACGACCTCGGCGGCGTTCTTGCCGGCGATCGTGGCGTGGAAGATGTCCGGGTACTGGGTGGCGGAGTGGTTGCCCCAGATGGTCAGCCGCTTGATGTCGGCGACCGTCGAACCCGTCTTCTTCGCCAGCTGGGTCAGCGCGCGGTTGTGGTCGAGGCGGGTCATCGCGGTGAAGCGCTCGGCCGGTACGTCCGGGGCGGCGGCCTGCGCGATGAGCGCGTTGGTGTTGGCCGGGTTGCCGACGACCAGGATCTTGACGTCGTCCGCGGCGTGGTCGTTGATGGCCTTGCCCTGCGGCTTGAAGATGCCGCCGTTGGCCTCAAGGAGGTCACCGCGCTCCATGCCCTTGGTACGCGGCCGGGCGCCGACGAGCAGACCGACGTTGGTGCCGTCGAAGGCGACGTTCGGGTCGTCGGTGATGTCGATGCCCTGGAGAAGGGGGAACGCGCAGTCGTCCAGCTCCATCGCCGTGCCCTCGGCGGCCTTCAGCGCCGGGGTGATCTCCAGCAGGCGCAGCTTGACCGGCACGTCCGCGCCGAGCAGCTGGCCGGAGGCGATGCGGAAGAGGAGGGCGTAACCGATCTGGCCGGCCGCGCCGGTGACGGTGACGTTCACGGGAGTGCGGGTCATGGCGTTCTCCGTAGATCAGCTGGCGGTGGGGCGGCGTCCCTGCCCCGCTACGTTCGATCGATCTCTTGGCGTCAAGAGATCGACACAGCGGTCAGGCTATCGCGCATCCGGCATCCCGGACCTCCGGGTCCGTGTGGCCCGTCCCACAACCCGCCCACCGGGGGGTTCGCGCCGCCGACCCGCCCACCGCGCGCCGCCGGACCCGGTACACGGAAGAGGCGGTCGCCTGTCCGGGAGAGGGGGACGAAAGGCGACCGCCTGGGGGGAATTCCGTCGCCGGACTCCCGTGGGGGTACTCTCCGCGTGCCCGTGATCGCGACGGTCATGCCTGCCCGGCGGAGTGTTTTTCACCGCGCTGTCCATCCGGGCGGGGAGCGGTGCGGCGGTACAGAGCGGTACAGCGGTGCGGCGGTGCGGCGGCGCTACTCGGTGCAGCCCTTCTCCCCGGACGCCAGCGTCACGCACGCCGTGGCCTCCGTCGCGTTCTCCACGGCCACCATCGGCGTGTACGCGATGGTCTCGCCGGCCGTCTCGACCGCGCCGCTCTGCTCGGCCTTGCCCGCGCTCACCCGGACCTCGTCGCCCTGGCCGGCCTGCGTGACCCGGCCCCAGGCGGTGCCGCAGGTCTTGCTGTACCGCACCTCCACGAGGGCCGTGCCGACGGTCGCCGTGCGCTCGGTGGTGACCAGGTCACCGCCGCAGCCCATGGTCTCGGCGTCCTTGCCGGTGCACTGGTCGCCGCTGCACTTGACGCCCGCCGGCAGGTTCTGCGCGGCGGTCACCGTGGGCGACGGGGACGGCCCGGCCTCCTTGGGCTTCTCGTCCTCGCCGCCGTTGAGCAGGAAGAAGGCGCCGGCTATGACGACCAGGACGCCGACCACGCCCGCGACGAAGGTGGTCAGCCGCTTGCCGCCGCCGCCCGAGCCGGTGTCCCGGCCCCGGCCGCCGGACGGGGGCCCGCCGTGCGACGGCGCGCCGCCCGGACCC
>NZ_JAVRHI010000575.1:0-7692 GCF_034105845.1 Streptomyces sp. CRN 30
GCAACTCGCCTACTGGGCCCTCGGCCGCGACCAGACCTGCCCCCAGACCGGCCAACTCTCCGAAACCTGCAGCGGCACCGAACAACAACCCCACCAGTTCCTCACCACCTTCAACAAGATCACCACCACCGCCCCCGGCACCCGCCTCGTCACCGAACCGGTCACGGGCCTCGCGACCGGCGGCAGCGCCACCCCGTCGCCCTCCACGGGCGCGACCAGGGACCCGGAGGACGAGGAGGGCACCGGCACGGGTGCCGCGAAGGCCGCGGCCGGCAGCGGTGGCCGCAGCGGTATCGACCTGTCGATCTGGCAGCTCCAGGAACCGGTCGGCTCCTCCGGATCACCGACCACGATCAGCCCCTCCCAGCTCGCGGGCGGCTACGAGGACGACTACCTCTACACCGACACCGACGGCGCCCTGACCTTCTGGTCACCGGAGGCGGGTGTCACCACGCCCAACTCCAAGTACCCGCGCTCGGAACTGCGCGAGATGGACCCGGGCGGCTCCAGCGCCAACTGGTCCCTGGACGGCACCCACCGCATGAGCGCCACCCTGCGCGTGGTGTCCGTGACGTCCAACGTGTGCGTCGGCCAGATCCACCTCGGCGAGGGCGGCGGCTCCACCAAGCCACTGCTTGAGCTGTACTACCGCTCCAACGGCGACATCGTCCTCGGCACCGAGAACTCGCCCGCCGGCGGCCAGACCCTGCACGACGTCGGCAACGTCCCGGTCGGCGAGAAGTGGAGCTACACCATCGGTGTCTCCGGCGGCGACACCATCGACCTGACGGTCAACGGCGAGACCACCCACTACCCGATCGCCGACTCCTTCAAGTCCTACCAGCAGTACTTCAAGGCGGGCGCCTACAACCAGTCGGCGTCCGACAGCACCACCAAGGGCGCCAGGGTGGCCTTCTACTCCCTGGACGTGACCCACGGCTGAACCCCGGCCCACCGTGACGGACCAGCGCCCACCGGCGGGACCGGCCCACCGAGCCGGTCCCGCCCGGCCGATCACCCTCGGTTACTATGCACTCTCCATGCCGGAAGCCGAGATCAAGGGGCGGTCGACCCAGAACATGCTCAACGATGTCACCGCCACCCGCTTCATCACCCCCTTGCGCGAGGGCGGCTCCCTGCCGGGGCTCGTCGAGGCCGACGACCTCAACCCCTACGTCCTGAAGTTCACCGGCGCCGGCCAGGGCCGCAAGACCCTCGTGGCCGAGGTCGTCTGCGGGGAGCTGGCGCGGCGGCTCGGGTTCCGGATGCCGCGGCTGGTGACGGTCGGGCTCGACCCGGTCCTGGGCCTCGGCGAACCCGACCCGCAGGTGCAGGAGCTGCTCCGGTCCAGCGGCGGCACCAACCTCGGCATGGAGTTCCTCTCCGGCGCCCTCGGTTTCGACCCGCTCGCCTTCACGGTCACCCCGGAGGAAGCCGGGCGGATCGTCTGGTTCGACGCACTGGTCAACAACGTCGACCGGTCCTGGCGCAACCCCAACCTGCTCCGCCTGCGCGGCGAGACCTGGCTCATCGACCACGGCGCCACCATGATCTGGCACCACAACTGGCCCGGCGCCGAAGCCTCCGCCGCCCGCCCCTACGACGCCGCCGACCACGCGCTGGCCTCCTTCGCGCCGGACGTCCACGCCGCCGCCGCGGAGCTCGCGCCGCGGGTCACCGAGGATCTCCTCGCCGAGGTCACCGCCGAGATCCCGGACGTCTGGCTGGCCGACGAACCCGGCTTCGGCACATCCGACGACCTCAGGCGGGCCTACGCGCGGCCTCTGCTCGCGCGGGCGGCGGTCGTCCACGAGCGGATCACCGGCATCGAGGGGGAGAAGTGAGCGAGCGGCACACCGGCGCACGGCACACCAGCGAGCGGCACGTCCACATGGCCGGTTCCGTCGTCGAGCGGCACATCATCCGCGGCGGCGAGGCCAACGAACGGGACGTCTACGAGTACGTCCTCCTGCGCGCCGTCCCCCGCGTCGAGCGCGGCGAGTGCGTCAACGCCGGCGTCCTCCTGTACTGCCGCGCCAAGGCGTTCGTCGCCGCGCGCACCCACCTGGACGAGGCCCGGCTGCTGGCCCTCGACCCCCGTGCGGACGTCGACGGCGTACGCGCCGCGCTCGGTGCCGTGGAGCGCGTGTGCGCGGGCGGCCCGGGTGCCGGACCGGCCGCCGCGGACGACCCCGGCCGCCGCTTCCGCTGGCTGATCGCCCCGCGCTCCACCGTCGTCCAGCCCGGCCCCGTCCACACCGGCCTCACGACGGACCCCGCCGCCGAGGCCGAGCGGCTGCTCGATCTGCTGGTCCGCTGACCATACGTATCCGGGTGCCCCCGCAGAGGTAATGGATCACACCCGCACGATGTCCCGTTGACACCGCGTGCCGCTGCTTCTAGCGTCACGTCTGCCGAAGGTACTAAGCGGTCGCTCACCGATTGCGGGGCGGGCGGGCCGCGCCAGCCGCATCCCCAGGACGAGGAGAAGCAGCATGTCCACCACTGAGCAGCGGGTCGCCGTCGTGACCGGCGCCGCACGCGGTATCGGTGCCGCCACCGCCGTACGACTGGCCGCCGAGGGCCGCGCCGTGGCCGTGATCGACCTCGACGAGGCCGCCTGCAAGGACACCGTGGAGAAGATCACCGCGGCGGGCGGCAAGGCCCTCGCGGTCGGCTGCGACGTCTCCGACGAGGCGCAGGTCGAGGCGGCCGTCACCCGGATCGCCGAGGAGCTGGGCGCCCCGACGATCCTCGTCAACAACGCGGGCGTGCTCCGCGACAACCTGCTGTTCAAGATGAGCGTCTCCGACTGGGACACCGTCATGAACGTGCACCTGCGCGGCGCCTTCCTGATGTCCCGGGCCTGCCAGAAGTACATGGTCGACGCCAAGTTCGGCCGCGTCGTCAACCTGTCCTCCTCCTCCGCCCTCGGCAACCGCGGCCAGGTCAACTACTCCGCCGCCAAGGCCGGTATGCAGGGCTTCACCAAGACCCTCGCCAAGGAACTCGGCAAGTTCGGCGTCACCGCCAACGCCGTCGCCCCCGGCTTCATCGCCACCGACATGACCGCCGCGACCGCCGAGCGCGTCGGCATGGGCTTCGAGGACTTCAAGGCCGCCGCCGCTACCCAGATCCCGGTGCAGCGCGTCGGCGAGGCCGACGACATCGCCAACGCCGTCGCCTTCTTCACCGGCGAGGCGGCCGGGTTCGTCTCCGGCCAGGTGCTGTACGTCGCCGGCGGACCGCTCGACTAGGGAGTACGCGCATGACCACCCAGGAACTCCCCGAGCCCTCCGGCGAGGTCGCCCTCGTCACGGGCGCCAGCCGCGGCATCGGCTACGGCATCGCCGAGGCGTTCGTCGCCCGCGGCGACCGTGTCTGCATCACCGGCCGCAACGAGGAAGCGCTGAAGGAAGCCGTCGAGAGGCTCGGCGCCGACCGGGTCATCGGCGTCGCCGGCAAGGCGCACGACGAGGCCCACCAGGCCGCCGTCGTCGACCGCGTGATGGAGACCTTCGGCCGCGTCGACCACCTGGTCAACAACGCCGGCACCAACCCGGTCTTCGGCCCCATCGCCGACCTCGACCTGAACGTCGCGCGCAAGGTCTTCGAGACCAACGTGATCTCGGCGCTCGGCCTCGCCCAGCGCACCTGGCACGCCTGGCAGAAGGAGAACGGCGGGTCGATCGTCAACATCGCCTCCATCGCGGGCATCGCGCCCTCGCCCTTCATCGCCGCCTACGGCGTCAGCAAGGCCGCGCTGATCAACCTGACCGAGCAGCTCGCGCACGAGTTCGCGCCCGGGGTGCGGGTCAACGCGATCGCCCCGGCGGTGGTGAAGACCAAGTTCGCCGTCGCCCTGTACGAGGGCCGCGAGGAGGAGGCCGCCGCGGCGTACCCGCTGGGCCGGCTCGGTGTCCCCTCCGACATCGGCGGCGCCGCCGCGTTCCTCACCTCGAAGCAGGCCGCCTGGGTCACCGGGCAGACCCTGGTGCTCGACGGCGGCCTCTTCCTCAACGCCGGCGTCGGCTGACCGGCCCCGCGCGCGCCTCCCGGCTCCGGGCACCCTCCCCGCGGACGGTGCCCGGAGCCCTACCTTCCGTAGACCGCCGTCCACTGTCCGGGGACATGACAACGTAGTCATCGCCGGATGATCAAAACCCCTGTTCAGAAGGGGCCTCAGTGGGACGGACGCTGCGGTATGGTCTGCCGAGTTTCGGCACGGCAGACCGGGGGATCGAGGAGCGTGCGCGTGTTCAACCGGAACGGACGCCTGCGGTGCGTGGCCGCCGCGGCATCATTGTCGACACTCGCCGCCGGGTGCGGCATCCTCTCGCCCGACGACGCGGAGGAGAACGAGCCGATCGTCGTCGGCACCACCAGCGCCCCGAGCACCCTGGACCCCGCGGCGTCCTGGGACAGCTCCTGGGAACTGTTCCGCAACGTCTACCAGACGCTGCTCAGCTACCCCAACGGTGCGACCGAGCCCCGGCCCGACGCGGCCAAGAGCTGCGCGTTCACCGACAGTTCGAACCAGACGTACCGCTGTGAACTCCGTACCGGACTCACCTTCTCCGACGGTGACGCGCTGGACGCCGGTGCCGTCAAGTACTCGATCGACCGCATCAAGGCCATCGACGTCAACGGCGGCCCCGCCGGACTCCTCGGCAGCCTTGAGCGGGTCGAGACGCCGAGCGAGCGCGAGGTCGTCTTCCGCCTGAACAAGCCGGACGCCACCTTCCCGTTCGTCCTCGCCACCCCCGCGCTCTCCCTCGTCGACCCCGACACCTACCCGGCGAAGGCGGTACGCCAGGACGGCGGCGTCCTCGGCTCGGGGCCGTACGTCCTGAAGTCCTACGACGACGGCAGGCGTGCCGAACTCGTCCGCAACGACCACTACAAGGGCTTCGCGGAACGCCGCAACGACAAGGTCACCATCGAGTACTTCGAGAACTCGCAGGCCATGGTGAAGGCGCTGCGCGCCGGCCGCATCCAGGTGACGTTCCGCGGCCTCGCCGCCGACGACGTCGTCACGCTCCAGGGCGGCGCCGCCGAGGAGGACCTCCAACTCGTCGAGGGCACCGGCGCCGACATCAGCTACCTCGTCTTCGACCCGGACGACCCCTGGACGGGCCGCAAGGCCGTACGGCGTGCCGTCGCCCAGATACTCGACCGGCCGGCCATCGCCCACGACGTCTACCGCGACACCGTCGACCCGCTCTACTCGATGGTGCCGCAGGGCGTCACCGGCCACACCACCGGCTTCTTCGACCAGTTCGGCGACCCCAGCGTCGAGAAGGCCCGCACCCTCCTGACCCGGGCGGGCATCGACGAACCCGTCCCGCTCACCTTCTGGTACACCACCGACCGCTACGGCTCCGAGACCGCCCTGGAGTTCAAGGAGATCGAGCGCCAGCTGGAGGCGTCGGGACTCTTCGAGGTCACCCTCAGGAGCCGGCCCTGGAAGACGTACGTGGCCGGCTACCAGAAGGGCGAGTACCAGGTCTTCGGCCGAGGCTGGTTCCCCGACTTCCCCGACGCCGAGAACTTCATCGCCCCCTTCGTCGGCGAGCAGAACGCCCTCGGTACGCCTTACCGTGCCCCGAAGATCACCGACGACCTGCTGCCGCGCTCCCGGCGCGAGAGCGACCGCGCGGAGGTGGTGGAGGAGTTCGAGGAGGCCCAGCGGGTCCTGGTGGACGACGCGCGGCTGGTCCCGCTGTGGCAGGGCCGGCAGTACGTGGCGGCCAGCGAGGACATCTCCGGCGCGGAACGGGCCCTCGACCCGTCGACGATCATGATGATGTGGGAACTGCACCGCAAGACGAGCTGGTAGCTCCCGGGCTCCGGGGCCGGTTGTCAGTGGCCGCCTGTAGGTTTTCCGTACCGGTTAAGCCACCGCACACCGTAAGGAAGTTGACGTGACCGACATCTCCATGCTGCCCGAGTCCTGGCGCGAGGTGCTGGGCGGCGAGCTGCAGCAGCCCTACTTCAAGGAGCTGACGGAGTTCGTGGAGGAGGAGCGGGCGAACGGTCCCGTCTACCCGCCGCGCGAGGAGGTCTTCGCCGCGCTCGACGCCACACCGTACGACCAGGTGAAGGTCCTGGTCCTCGGGCAGGACCCGTACCACGGCGAGGGCCAGGGCCACGGCCTGTGCTTCTCGGTCCGGCCCGGGGTGAAGATCCCGCCGTCCCTGCGCAACATCTACAAGGAGATGCACGCGGAGCTGGGCACCCCGATCCCGGACAACGGCTATCTGATGCCGTGGGCACAGCAGGGCGTCCTGCTGCTCAACGCGGTCCTGACCGTCCGGGCGGGGGAGGCCAACTCGCACAAGGCGCGGGGCTGGGAGCTGTTCACCGACGCGGTGATCCGCGCGGTGGCCCGGCGTCCCGACCCGGCGGTGTTCGTGCTGTGGGGCAACTACGCGCAGAAGAAGCTGAAGCTGATCGACGAGGAGCGGCACGCCGTGGTCAAGGGCGCGCACCCCTCGCCGCTGTCGGCGAGGAAGTTCTTCGGCTCCCGTCCGTTCACGCAGATCGACGAGGCGGTCGCGGCGCAGGGGCACGAGCCGATCGACTGGACGATCCCGAACCTGGGCTGACCGACCCGGGCTGACCGACCTCGGCACCGGGCCGCGTCTGCGGTGCGATCGGGGGAACAGGGCCTAACGTCATCCGGGCAGGTGCTGACAGGTACTGGCTGGTACTGACAGACGCGGACAGGTCCGGGCGGAGTGTCGTCCGGACCCGGCCGGACGGACGGCGCGGAGGACACGGTGGCCCAGGGGCAGGAGCGGACGGCGCCGGACGCCGTGCCGACGCGGATCGGGCAGGTCGTCATGTTGCACCACGCGGGCGACCGCGAGGAGGCCCGCCACCGCTACCTCGGCCTGTGGGCGGAGATCGGCGAGAGCGGCGATCCGCTGCACCGCTGCACCCTCGCCCACTACCTGGCCGACACCCAGGACGACCCGGCGGACGAACTCGCCTGGGACCTGCGGGCGCTGGCCGCGGCGGAGGAGCTGACGGCGGGCCCTCGGACTGCCCGGCCGGCGGACCGCGATCCCGCGCTCGCCGACGTCACGCCCGCCGACGCCACGCCCGCTGACATCCCGCCCGTCGATGCCGTACTCGCCGCGCGCTCCCTCCGTCCCTCCCTCCACCTCGACCTGGCCGCCGACTACGACCGTCTCGGCCGCGCCGAGGCCGCCCGGCTGCATCTGCGGCGGGCCCGCCGTGCCGCCGAGGCCCTGGTGGACGACCGCCACGCCGCCGACATCCGGGCGGCGATCGACCGGCTGGAACAGCGGATGGACGACGGGGGCCCGGCCCAGGACGGCCCCTGGGACCCACCCCGGCAGCGGCCCTGACGCGTAGGGAAGCGAGGTGAAGGGGAGGGGAAGCGGCCGCTGAAACGGACAGGGGAGCGAGAGGAGGAGCCGAGGGGGGAAGCGGAGAGGGGGGCGGCGGTCAGCCGTAGGCCTGGTCGCAGATGGTCGACTCCGGGCTGCCCGGCCGCCAGCCGCCGTACTTCCGGCCGAGCCCGCACACGTCGGCGTCGCCGCCGCTCCCGCCGCCCGCCCGCTCCGGCAGTGGGGCGGGCACGGCGTTCCTCGGCGGCGCGGGGGCCGCCCGCCGCGACGGTGCCGACCGGGGCGGCTGCGGCGCGGGCCGGGCCGGCCGCGG
>NZ_JAVRHI010000576.1:0-7217 GCF_034105845.1 Streptomyces sp. CRN 30
CCGCCGCCCCACGCCGCTCCCCCGTGCGCCGGCCGTCCGGCGCCGCCGCGGCGACGACCGCGCGGCGGCTGCCGAACCCCCGGCTGACCGGACTGGGCGGCGGCCTGTTCTGCGCGGCGATGATGCTCGCCCTCGGCTTCCTCGACCAGTTGCTGTTCGAGGCGGAGCGGACGGTGTACGGCGTCCTGTTCCTGCCGGCCTGTGTCCTGACCGCGGTCTGGGTGCGGCGGGGCGACCTGCTGACCGCGCCGATCATCGTGCCGATCGGTTTCGCGGTGGGACTGGTCACCGTCGCGGACGGCGGTGACGGGTTCTCCGGGCACCTCGCGGGGTACGTCACCGCGCTGGCCACGGAGGCCGGGTGGCTCTACGGGGGGACGCTGATCGCCGGCTCGATCGTGATCGCCCGCCGTGTCCGGCTGGTGCGGCGCCGGGCCGCCGCCCGCGGCCGCGCACCGGCCGCCTGAGCCCCGGCGGGAGTCCCGCTCAGCCCGTCGTCGTGCCCTGTTCCGCCGCGCGCATCGCCGCGCCCACGATCCCCGCGTTGTTCTGCAACTGGGCCGGGGCGATCTCCGCGCGGATGCCGTCGAGATACGGCAGGAACTTCTGCGCCTTGCGGCTGACCCCGCCGCCGATGATGAAGAGCTCCGGGGAGAACAGCATCTCCACGTGGGCGAGGTAGGCCCGGACCCGGTGTCCCCACTGCTCCCAGGACATGTCGTGGTCCTCCTTGACCTTGCTGGAGGCCCGCTTCTCGGCGTCGTGGCCGTCCAGCTCCAGGTGGCCCAGCTCGGTGTTGGTCACCAGGACGCCCTCGCTGAAGACGGCGCTGCCGATGCCGGTGCCGAAGGTGAGCAGGATGACCGTGCCCCGGCGGCCTCGGCCCGCGCCGAACCGCATCTCGGCGACGCCCGCCGCGTCCGCGTCGTTCACCACGGTCACCGGCAGCCCGCCCAGCCGTTCGCTGAACAGGGCACGCGCGTCCGTGTCGATCCAGCCCTTGTCGACGTTGGCCGCCGTACGGACCGTCGAACCGGCCGTGACCACGCCGGGGAAGGTCAGTCCGACCGGGCCGGTCCACTCGAAGTGCTCCACCACCTGCCGCACCCCGTCGGCCACCCCGTCGGGGGTGGCGGGGTGCGGGGTGAGCACCTTGTGGCGCTCCTGGGCCAGGTCACCCCTGTCGAGATCCACAGGGGCGCCCTTGATGCCCGACCCGCCGATGTCCACGCCGAAGATCTGCATGGCACTACGTTACGGCCTGCCACGTGCGGTCACTTCTCGGCGGTACCCGCCCCGCCGCGCTCCGCGACCAGCGCCGCCGCCTCCTCGCGGAGGTCCCGGCGGAGCTCCTTGGGCAGGGAGAAGGTGATCGACTCCTCCGCCGCCTTGACGATCTCCACGTCCGTGTAGTCCCGCTGGGAGAGGTACTCCAGGACCTGCTCGACCAGGACCTCCGGGACGGAGGCGCCGGAGGTGACGCCGACCGTGGTGACGCCCTCCAGCCAGCTCTCGTCGATCTCGTCGGCGAAGTCGACCAGGTACGCCGCGCGGGCGCCGGCCTGCTTGGCGACCTCGACCAGCCGCTTGGAGTTGGAGGAGTTGCGGGAGCCGACGACGATCACCAGCTCGGCCTCGGCGCCCATCTGCTTCACCGCGAGCTGACGGTTCTGCGTGGCGTAGCAGATGTCGTCGCTGGGCGGGGAGATCAGCTGCGGGAACTTGTTCTGCAGCGCGTCGACGGTCTCCATGGTCTCGTCGACGGAGAGCGTGGTCTGGGAGAGCCAGACAACCTTGGAGGGGTCGCGGACCTCGACCTTGGCGACGTCCTCGGGGCCGTCGACCAGCTGGATGTGGTCGGGGGCCTCGCCGGAGGTGCCGATGACCTCCTCGTGGCCCTCGTGGCCGATGAGGAGGATGTCGTAGTCGTCGCCTGCGAAGCGGACCGCTTCCTTGTGGACCTTGGTGACCAGGGGGCAGGTCGCGTCGATGGTGGCGAGCCGGCCGCGCTCGGCCTCCTCGTGGACGACGGGGGCGACGCCGTGCGCGGAGAACATCACGATGTTCCCCTCGGGGACCTCCTCCGTCCGCTCGACGAAGATCGCGCCCTTCTTCTCCAGGGTCTGCACGACGTACTTGTTGTGGACGATCTCGTGCCGGACGTAGACGGGCGCACCGTACTGCTCCAGCGCTTTCTCGACGGCGATCACGGCGCGGTCCACACCCGCGCAGTAGCCACGGGGGGCGGCGAGCAGGACACGGCGGCCAGGCGAAGCAGTCATACGGTCCATCGTAAGGCCGCGTTCGGCGGGTCAGAGATCGCGTGGCCCCCGCGTTGCCGGTGAGACTGGCGAGGAGGCGTACGGGTACTGGCGGAGGCGCGATGTCCGAGACCGGCACGGCGGCCCAGGGGGCCGGAGGCACGGCGGCCCCAGGGGCCGGAGAACCGCGGGAGCTGCGGCGGACGCTCGGCTTCCGGGACCTGGTGGTCTACGGGCTGCTGTTCATCGCGCCCATGGCGCCGGTCGGCGTCTTCGGCACGCTGGACGCCAAGTCGCACGGCGCGGTGGCGCTGGTGTACGTCGTCGCCACGGTGGCCATGGCGTTCACCGCCTTCAGCTACGCGCAGATGGTGCGGGTCGTCCCCCAGGCGGGCTCGGTCTTCGCCTACGCGCGCGCGGGGCTCGGCCGGGGGGCCGGATTCGTCGCCGGGTGGATGGCGATGCTGGACTACGTCCTCATCCCGGCGGTCGCCTATCTCTTCTCCGGCATCGCGATGAACGAGCTGGTCCCCGGGGTCTCGCGCTGGGTGTGGACGGCGCTGGCGGTCGTCGTCACGACGCTGCTGAACCTGTGGGGGGTGCGGGCGGCGGCCCGGGTGGGGTTCGCGGTGCTCGCCCTGGAGATCGTCGTGCTGGTCGTCTTCGTGGTGTCGGCGGTCGTGGTGCTGGTCCGGGACGGCGCCGAGCGGGGCTGGCTGTCGCCGCTGTCCGGGGACGGGACGCAGGGGGCGTTCGCGCTGTCGGCGGTGGTCGGCGCGGTGTCGGTGGCGGTCCTGTCGTACCTGGGCTTCGACGCGATCGCGACGTTCGCGGAGGAGGTGACCGGAGGGTCGGCGAAGGTGGCGCGGGCGCTGCTGTTCTGCCTGGCGCTGGCGGGCGTGCTGTTCGTGGCGCAGACCTATCTGGCGGCGCTGCTCTCACCGGCGACGTCGGCGGAGCTGGCGGCCGATCCGGCGCGGCAGGGGTCGGCGTTCTACACCGCCGTCGACGTTTCCGTGGGGTCGTGGCTGCATGATCTGGTGGCGGTGAGTAAAGCGATCGGTGCGGCGTTCGCGGCACTGGCCGGGCAGGCGGCGGCCGGACGGCTGCTGTTCGCGATGGGCCGGGACCGGCGGCTGCCGGGGGTGCTGGCGCGGACGTACGCGGGGGTGCCGCGGGTCGCGCTGCTGGTCGCGGCCGTGATCACGCTGGTGGCGGCGGTGTGGGCCGCGCGGCGGGACGACGGGCTCGACCATCTGACGTCGGTGGTCGACATCGGGGCGCTGGCCGCGTTCACCTTGCTGCACGCGAGCGTGGTGGGGTGGTTCGCCGTGCGGCGGGCGGGGGGTGCGGACTCTCCGGTGAGCTGGTGGCGGCATGTGCTGGTGCCGGTGGTCGGGGCGGCGGTCACCGTCGCGGTGATCGTCGAGGCATCGGGAACGGCGCAGGTGGTGGGGTTGATCTGGTTCGTGATCGGCTTGGGGGTGCTGGTGGTTCAGCGGGGGCGGCCTGCTTCGTAGGGGGAACGGCCCCGCGCCCCCGGAGGGGCGCGTTCCCCTTCCGGCGTTCTCAGGCACTGTCGGCGTGGGCGGATACGCTCCCCGTATGGCCGTCAACACGACTCCCGAGTCCCCCCTGCCCGTGGGCGAGGTCTCCCGGCTCATCGGGAGCTGGATCGACCGGCTCGGCGCGATCTGGGTCGAGGGGCAGATCACCCAGCTCTCCCGGCGGCCGGGCGCCGGCGTGGTGTTCCTGACGCTGCGCGACCCCTCGCACGACATCTCCGTGAGCGTCACCTGCTACCGGCAGGTGTTCGACGCGGTGGCCGACGTGATCGGCGAGGGCGCCCGCGTCGTGGTCCGCGCCAAACCCGAGTGGTACGCGCCGCGCGGGCAGCTGTCGCTGCGGGCCGCCGAGATCAAGCCCGTCGGGGTCGGTGAGCTGCTCGCCCGGCTCGAACAGCTGAAGAAGTCCCTCGCGCGCGAGGGACTGTTCGCGCCGGAGCGCAAGAAGCCGCTGCCGTTCCTGCCGCAGCTGATCGGGCTGGTCTGCGGGCGTGCCTCCGCCGCCGAGCGGGACGTCCTGGAGAACGCCCGGCACCGCTGGCCCGCCGTCCGCTTCGAGGTGCGCAACGTCCCGGTGCAGGGGGTGCACGCGGTGCCGCAGGTGGTGCAGGCCGTCAAGGAGCTGGACGCGATCGACGACGTCGACGTGATCATCGTGGCGCGCGGCGGCGGCAGCGTGGAGGACCTGCTGCCGTTCTCCGACGAGCAGTTGGTGCGGACGGTCGCCGCGTGCCGTACGCCGGTCGTCTCCGCCATCGGGCACGAGCCGGACAACCCGCTCCTCGACCACGTCGCGGACCTGCGCGCCTCCACGCCGACGGACGCCGCGAAGAAGGTGGTGCCGGACGTCGGCGAGGAGTACGAGCGGGTACGGCAGCTGCGGGACCGCACCCGGCGCTGTGTCGCGGCGTTCCTGGACCGTGAGGAGCGGGGGCTGGCGCAGGCGCTCTCCCGGCCCTCGGTACAGGACCCGCACCGGATGGTCGAAGGACGTGCCGAGGAGGTGACGGCCCTGCTGGAGCGGGGCCGGCGCACCCTGCGCCACCAGCTGGACCGCGCGGACTCCGAGCTGACGCACACCCACGCGCGCGTGGTGGCGCTCTCCCCCGCGGCGACGCTCCAGCGGGGCTACGCGGTGCTCCAGCGGGAGGACGGCCGGGCGGTGCGGGACCCCGCCGAGGTGACGGCGGGCGAGACGCTGCGCGCGCGGGTCTCCGAGGGCGATTTCACTGTCAGTGTCGACGCTTAGGGTGGGTGGAATGACCAGCGAGGTGGAGCAGACGGCGGCCCGGACCGAGGCGCTCGGCTACGAGCAGGCCCGGGACGAGCTGATCGACGTCGTACGGCGCCTTGAGGCGGGCGGTACGACGCTGGAGGAGTCCCTCGCCCTGTGGGAGCGGGGCGAGGAGCTGGCGAAGATCTGCCGGCGCTGGCTGGACGGGGCGCGGGCCCGGCTGGACGCGGCCCTGGCCGAGGAGGCCGGGGGCGAGGACCTCGCGGACCCGGCCGGTTCCTAGGCCCGGTCGTCGGCTGCCCGTCCGCCGGACGGCGGACGGCCCCGTGGGCTCCCGCCGCGCGGGCTACTTGCCGCTGTCCTCGGCGAGCGTGTGCGCGACCAGGGCGTTGGCGTGCCCGTGGCCCAGGCCGTGCTCGGTCTTCAGCCAGCCGACGAGTTCCATGTGCCGGGTGAGCGGCGAGGAGCGGATCAGCTCCTTCCACTCCGCGACCGGGCGGCCGTACTTCTTCTCGATCGACGGGAAGTAGCTCGCGGGGCCCTTGACGGCGTCGGTGGTCATGTCGGTGCGGTCCCATCCGGTCGGGTGACGAGGTATCGGTGTTCATGACACCGGGAACCGCGGAAAGTGATCGCCGTCGTGATGTGATCCGCGTCACTCGACCGTCAGGGAGGTGAAAGCAGGCCACTCGGTGTCCTCGGCCCAGGTGTCGTTGCGGACGGCCAGGGTGAGGCCGCCGGAGCCGGACGCCGCCTCGCCCCGACGGGAGCGCAGGGTGGCGCAGGAACGGCCGTCGACCGTGACGCGTACCGCTTCGGGGGTGACGGTGACGTCGAGCGCGTGCTCGGCGGCGGGTTCCAGGGCGCAGCGAGGGGCGTTCCGGTCGCCGCCCTTCTCGATCAGGCGGGCCGAGCCCTGGCCGACGGAGAGGATCACGGGGCGCTCACTGCCGGAGCGGACGGTGAGATTGACGCCGGTCGTGCGGGGGCGCAGGCCGGTGGCCGTGGTGCGGACCCGGTACGCGGTCCAGTCGGCGGTGGCGAGCGGGGCGTGGGCGGCCCAGACGTAGCCGCGGCGCGGGTGCGGGCCCTCGCCGGTCAGGGCGCCGGTGCCGAGCCGCAGGCCGCCGCCGAACCGCCAGTCACCGGGCCGCTCCAGGGGTCGGCGGACGTCGGCGGGGGAGAGCGGCGCCCAGTCGGCGATCCGCGCGAGCAGCGCCTCAGCGCCGGTCTCGCGGGTGATCTCCAGCCGCTGCACCAGTCCGGCCGCGGCGGCGCGCGGGCCGGGCGGCGACGGCCGGTCGGGGCTGTTGGTCAGGGCGGCCGTGAACCGTTCCCGCAGCAGCGCGCGGAGGATCGCCGTCCCGCTCGTGCCGAGGTTGGTGTCGCCGAGCGCCTCGGAGAAGGGGAACGCGAACAGCTCGGGCCGGGGCAGGCCGTGGGCGGGGAGGGCGGCGATCGACCGGTCGAGGTCGGCGGCGACGCGGCGCCGGTACTCGGCCTCCGTCTCCGGGCGGCCGTCGGCCTCCCGCCAGATCCGGTTGCTGAGCACCGACGCCCGGCGTCCGGAGGCGTCCACGGCGGCGCGTACGTGGCTGTCGTCGGTGTGCGCCTGGAAGTCCCAGCGGCCGGACCGGGCCATCCGCCCGGTCTCCGCCCAGGACAGGTAGTAGGGGCGGTGGGTGCCGACCTGGCCGGTGATGAGGTAGACCGCCGCCTTGGCCCCGTACCGCTTCAGGATCGGGTCGGCGTGCACCCACAGGCCGTGGGTGCCGTCGTCGAAGGTGAGGTAGACGGTGCGCGGCGCGGGGGTGCGGCCGGTGCGCAGGTACGCGGTGAACTCGGCGGTCGTCAGGGTGCGGTACCCGGCCCGGCGCAGGGCGCGCAGGTGGGCGTCGAAGCGCTCCGGCGACACCGTGTAGCGGCCCTTCGTCTCGTCGCCCACGTCGTGGTAGGCGAGGACGACCGGGGCGGCGCTCCCGGCCGTCGCCGGGGTGGCCGCGGCCGGGGCGCCCGCCGCCGGGGCCGGGGCCTGCCGGGAGACGGCACGGCGGAAGGCGTCGTACTGCCAGGCGGCGGTGAAGGGCAGCGCGAGGACCGCGAGGGAGAGCAGGGCGAGGGAGCCGCGCAGCAGCGGTCGGCGGCGGTCGACCGGCC